>CAZDYN010000026.1:0-13574 GCA_964509635.1 uncultured Nitrosomonas sp.
GGTATGAGCGCGAGCGACATTTTGATGATCACTATATGGATTGGTGGTGCTTTGGAATTGCTGAATAAGGTTGATGAACGTCACTAAATCGTTGCTCTTTGTGAGAAAGGGATATTTTTTCAAGGAGCTGATTGGGTTGATGGTAAGTTATCGATTGAGATTGCTAAAGAATTGCTTCTCGCCAAAAATCATTGAAAATCAGAAAGGATTTCTTGGTAAGACTAAAGCTTGGTTCAAAATTACTGTTACAGGCTGTCTGCAGTTGAGATAAGTTCCTCCCTGGATAAAAAATCCCTTTCTTTTTACTCTACTGTTCTGTGATCCGCTATCTGTGTTTCTGCAGGTAATGGTAATATACATATTTTCCCGGTTTCAAAAAACTTCAAAGGATTGGTATCACCATGTTTTCGCAGAAACAAAATATAGAAAATGTCGACCCAGAATTATGGCGAGCGATTAAAGGCGAGATGCAGCGCCAGGAAGAATATATCGAATTAATTGCATCGGAAAATTATGCGAGCCCTGCTGTCATGCAAGCTCAAGGCTCCGTTCTAACCAATAAATATGCCGAAGGCTATCCGGCTAAACGTTATTACGGCGGTTGTATGTATGCAGACCAAGTGGAGCAATTGGCGATTGATCGTTTAAAAGCGCTCTTTAATGCAGAGTATGTCAATGTGCAGCCGCATTCCGGTTCTCAAGCCAATGCCGCGGTTTATCTCTCAGCGTTAAAACCTGGTGATACACTACTAGGTATGTCTTTAGCGCACGGAGGGCATTTGACGCATGGTGCCAGCGTGAATATGAGCGGCAAGATTTTTAATTCTGTTTCTTATGGCTTGCATCCGGAAACTGAAGTGCTCGATTATGACGAAGTGGAGCGGTTGGCCCACGAACATAAACCAAAAATGATTGTTGCAGGCGCTTCCGCGTATGCGAGAATCATTGATTGGAAGCGTTTCCGCAAGATTGCTGATGCTGTGGGCGCTTATCTGTTTGTCGATATGGCACATTACGCCGGATTGGTGGCGGCAGGTTTTTATCCTAATCCGGTTGGAATTGCGGATTTTGTCACAAGCACTACGCATAAAACACTACGTGGTCCGAGGGGGGGCATTATTATGGCCAAACCTGAGCATGAGAAGGCGCTGAATTCTGCCATTTTTCCGCAAACACAAGGCGGTCCATTGATGCATGTGATTGCAGCCAAGGCAGTTGCGTTTAAGGAGGCAGCAAGTGAGGAATTCAAGGACTATCAGGAACAGGTCATTGAGAATGCTCGTGTAATGGCAAAGGTGCTGACGCATCGCGGGTTGCGCATTGTGTCGGGTCAGACGGATTGTCACATGTTCTTAGTTGATCTGCGCGCGATGAATCTGACCGGTAAAAAGGCAGAGGAAGCGCTGGAGCATGCACATATTACGGTTAACAAAAATGCTATTCCCAACGATCCGCAAAAACCATTTGTAACCAGCGGAATTCGTGTCGGTTCACCAGCAATAACTACTCGAGGTTTTAAAGAACTGGAAGCGGAACAATTAGCCAATTTGATTGCCGATGTACTGGCAGCGCCGGAAGATTCGGCGGTTTTGTCACGCGTGGCTATTGAAGCGAAGAAATTGTGCGCGAAATTTCCGGTTTACGGATAGTCTCAACAAACTGGGCAGGCGATGAATAACTGTCTGCTCAGTTTTGTGATCTTGACTTAGCCTAAGCATGAAGTGCCCATTTTGCAATGCTGATGACACCCATGTCATTGATTCGCGCGTGAGCGAGGATGGTCATAAGATTCGCCGTCGTCGGCGTTGTCATGCGTGTGATAAGCGTTTTACAACCTATGAGACGGTTGAATTACGTTTACCGCAAGTTGTAAAACATGATGGCAGCCGGACTGAATTTGACCGGAACAAATTGTTGACGGGTTTTAAACGGGCACTGCATAAACGCCCCGTTCCTACCAGTTATGTCGACGCTGCGATAGATCATATTGTGCAGAAGCTTTTGGCAATGGGGGAGCGTGAAGTTACGTCACGCAGTATTGGTGAAAGTGTGATGGAAGAGCTCTATAAGCTCGATAAGGTTGCCTATATTCGCTTTGCATCTGTTTATAAAAGCTTTCAGGATGTAGATGATTTTCGTGATGCGATCAAGGAAGTGCAAAAACCACATTAATCATCACAATCAAAAAAACATCCTGAATCAGTAAGTAGTCATTTGGGTTTTTTTGCTGATGCTGTCGAAAGCCGGATCATTGTAAGAAATACATAGATGTTCTCCTCCGCCGATTATGCCTATATGTCGCATGCTTTGCGATTGGCCCGAAAGGGCCTGTATAGCACGACACCTAATCCGCGTGTTGGCTGCCTAATTGTGCGCAATCAACAGATTGTAGGAAGCGGCTGGCACGAAAAAGCCGGGCAACCGCATGCGGAAATTAATGCGCTGAATGTCGCCGGTGCAGCAGCGCGTGGCGCAACCGCCTATGTCACATTGGAGCCGTGCAGTCATCATGGACGTACGCCACCTTGCACCGACGCTTTGATTGCGGCAGGTGTGGCACGGGTTGTCATGGCAATGGAGGATCCCAATCCGGTTGTGTCCGGTCAAGGATACGCCTTGTTGCAGCAGGCTGGCATTACCGTGCAAACTGGATTGTTGCAGGCTGAGGCGCGTGCATTAAATGTGGGGTTCATTTCTCGCATGGCGCAAAAGAAACCTTGGGTACGGTTAAAAATTGCAGCAAGCCTGGATGGCAAGACCGCGCTGAATAATGGTGTCAGTCAGTGGATAACCTGTGAAGCTGCACGACAGGATGGGCATCGCTGGCGAGCCCGTTCATGCGCTATCATGACAGGCATCGGTACAATAAAATCCGATGATCCGCAATTGACTGTCCGTCATATCGAAGCGATCCGTCAACCAAAGAAAGTGGTGGTGGATAAACATTTGGCAATTCCATTGGAGGCCAAATTGTTGCAGGATGGCGAAGAAACACTCATTTTTACTGCCAATGATGGAAACTCAAAAAAAAAGACTATGCTCGATCAAATGGGTGCCCGGGTCTTTTTCTTACCCAGTGCCGGAGGGGCGGTGGATTTGCAGAAAATGATGACGATGCTGGCTGATTTTGGAATGAATGAAGTGCTGGTGGAAGCGGGGTGCGGACTCAACGGAGCTTTGGTTGAAGCTGGGTTGGTTGATGAAATAATTATTTTTCTGGCACCGCATCTGTTGGGTAATGATGCGCAGGGTATGATCAAGTTGCCGGAATTAATGCATCTTGACCAGAAAATGCGGCTTGATATTCAGGATCTACGCATGATCGGTCAAGATATCCGGGTGATCGCAAGGTTTTTATAGAATAGGTAATTTTTGCTTCATTCATTCTCGTAGCGGTTTTTTTGCAAGTTTGCGCTGCAAGGTGCGGCGATGCATGTTTAATATTCTTGCAGTGACCGAGATATTATTGTCGTTCTCAGTGAGAATGCGCTGAATGTATTCCCATTCCAGGCGGCCCACAGATAAAGGGTGTGCGCTAATCGGAGTATTCGATTCGCCGACCGTGCGTTCAAAAGCAGCCATGATTTCATCGGCATCAACAGGCTTGGCAAGATAATGTGTAGCACCGAGCTTGATTGCTTCAACCGCCGTGGCAATGCTGGCATAACCCGTCAGCATGACAATCCGGGTACCCGGATCCAGGGTTTTCAATTTCTCAACCAGAACCAATCCGGATTCACTGGATAATTTTAAGTCAACGATGGCATATTCAGGTGTTGAGGTTTCAGCGAGTTTTAAAGCATCTTCGATGGCATGTGCGCATGTTACGCTGAATCCGCGCTTTGTCATGGCTTTAGTCAATACATCGCAAAAAACCGTATCGTCATCGATAATCAATAAGCTGGGATATTCGTTGTTATCGAATAATGAAGATTCTGTCATGATATCTATTCTATTAGCGGTAAAACGACTTGTGTGCAGGCGCCGCCATTTTCCAGATTAAACAGGCGGACACTGCCGCCAAATCGCTCAATATTGGCATTAGCCAGGAATAAACCAATTCCAAAACCTTGCCCCGGCGCTTTGCTGGAGAAAAAAGCCTCACCAGCGCGTTGCAGTGCTTCCGCAGACAACCCCTGCCCGTCGTCGATAATTTCAAGATGAAGCACCAGATTATCCCAATTGCTTTTAATCTCAATGCACTTTGACGACGCGTCCGCTGCATTATTCAGCAAGTTGAGTATGGATTGACTCAGTAGCTGATTATCCATAATTCTAGGTGTGGGCTGCGTGCCGGTACTTTGATAGGTGAATTTGACAGAGGGTCTGATCAGCTTCCATTTGTCGAGAATCTGGCGCAAAAACTCATCAATGGGCAGTTCACTGCCATGCTCCGCCCGGGTTTGTCCCGCTTTTGCCAGTAATTGGGTTAGTGTCTGTTTGCAATGAGCAATCTGGTCGCGCAGGATACGGATATTATTCTGGAATTCGGAATCGTGTATATATTCTTGCTGCAATTCTCCGGTCACAACCGCCATGGTTGATAGCGGTGTTCCCAGTTCATGTGCGGCACCGGCCGCGAGTGTTCCCAGTGCGATGATTTGTTCATTGCGTAATGCATGTTCCCGTGCTTTGGCAAGATCCTGATCCCGCTCGCGAATGGAAGCGCTCATTTTAACGACAAACCATGCAATGATAACGGTACTTAACACAAAAGCCAGCCACATGCCTGAAACATGTAACGCAAATTCAATCAGATGCTTATTGTGATCGTGTGGTAACGGCACATAATTGAATAACAGCAGTGTATAACAGGCGATCGTGATAATCGCCATGACCCAGGTATACCGCCACGGTAGCGTGGCGGCGGCAATTGTCAGCGGTAACAGATATAACGAAATAAATGGATTGGTGGAGCCGCCGCTAAAATACAATAAAGAACTTAATGCCAGAACATCAATCAGTAATTGCAGGAAGAATTCCAGATGGGAGACCGGCCATTTGCGGTGAAGCCGGATCCATGTTAACAGATTTAACAGCGCCAGTGCTGCAACTACCGAGATCATGTGCGCCCAAGGGATCACAATGTCGATGGTCCGATACACTATGGCAAATGTCAGGCATTGAGCAACGATGGCGATATTCCGGAGCTGAAACAAGCGTTGTAAATTCTTGCTGAGAGGTGATTGACTGAGGTCGCTGAACATGATGGAGGGATAGGATATTGTAATTTCTCTTTTTTTGACAATGCGACATTAGCTTAAATTTTGATGTATGGCTATGCGGCAAATTGTCTCAGGGTAAATTTCCGGGAATATGATTTATGTGGATGCCTCAGAGTAATATCAAGCCAATATGACTAATACTATGCATTATGGGTACTGGTTTGGAGGAATTCCGACACGATGAACATTCATTGCAATCATGGTAACTAATGGTTTTTTCGGTTAGAATCTTGAGCCATTTTATATTATGCCAATGAATTGGCATTATCTTTCTAAAATTATTTTATGATTCTTATCCTTGTTCCAAATACGCAGCTTGATAGTCCGGAATATAAGCAGTTGATGGCGCATCTTGCCAATTTATCAGGAATATCCACGCGAGTGCATACCGAGATTGGTGCCGAACAGATATTGACCGAGATATATCTGATTGGTAATACCAAGGTGTTGTCCATCGATGAAGTCAGTTCTCTTCCCTGTGTTGACCGGGCCGTGCAAATCTCTGAAGAATATCGTGTTTTGGGCCGGCACAAGAATGATGATCGTCCAACTTATTTCGAATATAACGGCGTCCGTTTCGGCCAGGATACGCTGAATGTGTTTGCCGGTTTGTGCGCGGTTGATACTATTGAGCATGTTGAAATGATGATGCGGGCATTGCAGGAGCACGGACAGGTTTGTACACGCATGGGCGCCTATAAGCCGCGCACCAGTCCGTATTCATTTCAGGGGCATGGTAAAACCTGTCTGCCTTATGTTTTTGATCTGGCCGGGAAGTACGGTATAAAAGTTATTGCGATGGAAATTACGCATGAATCTCATTTGGAAGAAATACGTGACGCGCTTTATCAAACAGGTAATGCAACGGGTGTTATGTTGCAAATCGGGACCAGAAATACACAGAACTTTGAATTGCTGAAAATTATCGGCCGGCAGCAGAATTTTCCGGTACTGATCAAACGAGGCTTTGGCATTACTTTGGACGAATCATTAAATGCGGCGGAATATTTGGCCTCGGAAGGTAATCGTAAAGTTATTTTCGGATTGCGTGGCATGAAAACAAATATGGGTGATCCGCATCGTAATTTTGTCGATTTCTCGCATGTGTCTGTTGTCAAACGTTTGACCCGGATGCCGGTGTGTATCGATCCTTCGCATTCCGTAGGCACTCGCGCGGGCTCGCCGGAAGGTATTCTGGATGTTATGCATGTGACTGCTCAGGGCATCGTGGCAGGCGCCAATATGGTACTGGCTGATTTTCATCCGGCGCCTAGTAAAGCACTGGTCGACGGTCCGCAAGCGCTGCTGCTGAGAGAGCTGCCGCAATTTCTGGAAGATATTCGGATCGCGCGGGAAGCTTACGAAAAACGTGTTGCATTGGCTGCGCGTTATCGGGAAGCATAAAACGATTGAAATTTCAATGCCAAATGCTTGTAATGTTGCAAGCTAAGTTTTTTACTACTGATTTGGGCGTAGGATAAAATATCCAGGAGGATAAATAGATGATTAAAGTATTGCTTTCAAATCCCAGAGGTTTCTGTGCCGGTGTGGATCGTGCGATAGAAATTGTTGAGCGGGCACTGACCATGCATGGGGCGCCAATTTATGTGCGTCATGAAGTCGTGCATAACCGTTTCGTGGTTGAAAATCTGGAGAAAAAGGGCGCTGTTTTTGTAGAGAATCTGGATGAGGTGCCGCAGGACAGCATTCTGATTTTCAGTGCGCATGGTGTATCGCATGCAGTACGGCGTGAGGCTGCGGAGCGTAAATTAAAGGTTTTCGATGCCACATGTCCGCTGGTTACTAAGGTGCATGTGGAAGTCGCCAAGATGCGCAAGGACGGGAAGGAAATCATCATGATCGGTCACCAGGGTCATCCCGAAGTAGAAGGCACGATGGGGCAAATTGAAGGCGAAGACAAAGGGATGTACCTGGTAGAGACCGAGATGGATGTTGAAACCTTGCAGGTTAAGGACGAAACCAATCTGGCCTATGTGACACAGACTACGCTGTCAGTGGATGATGCTGCGCGTATTGTCGATGCATTGAAAAGACGGTTTCCGATGATTACCGGTCCGAAGAAGGATGATATTTGTTATGCCACACAGAATCGCCAGGATGCCGTTAAGAAAATGGTTGATCAATGTGATCTGGTCATTGTGGTAGGTTCTCCCAATAGTTCGAACTCTAACCGCTTATGCGAGGTGGCGAGAAATGCCAATGTGGAGGCCTATATGGTCGATCGAGCCGAACAACTACAAGAAAACTGGTTTGCCGGAAAGAAAATCATCGGTATTACGGCGGGAGCTTCCGCGCCGGAAATTCTGGTGCAGCAAGTAATATCGCGGCTGAAGCAAATCGGGGCCGAGCAAATTGGTGAGGATGTCATGATAGAAGAGTTAAGCGGCGTTGTGGAGTCGGTGGTGTTTCCGTTGCCTAAGGCTTGATGGCACGTTAGCTCATGTTCCATCCAGCTTGATATGGGGCGATATCGAATGGTTGCGGCTGCCCTGTTATTTCATTAACCAGAATCTCGGCGCTGGCCGGCGCCATGGTGACTCCATAACGGAAATGGCCGCTATTGATCCATAAATTACGGATAACCGGGTGCCGGCTAATAGTCGGGATATTGTGCGGTGACGCCGGCCGTAATCCTGACCAGTGCCGTGTTATCGGCATTCCGTGAAGTGCTGGTAAAATAGTTTGCGCAAATTCTACTAGATGATCACGTGCCTGCGCCGTTGTCTGCTTATCAAATCCTGCATCTTCCATCGTGCTGCCTATGAGCAGGTGACCATCCCGGCGAGGGATAATGTATAAGTCATTTTGCACGAAAATGGTGCGAACTGGTGGTGTATCAAACTTAAAAAGTAGCATCTGACCTCTTATCGGTTTGATATTCAGTTTCAGGGCGTGCACTCCCAGGATTTCCTTGCTCCAGGCGCCGGCACTGACAATATAGTAATCCGCAAAAAAATCACTGTGAGATGAGGCAATTGACTGTACGTGCTGGCGAACAGTTTTAAGCTCGCTGACTGCGCATCTTTCGATAATTCTTCCGCCTAATTGTATGACCCGTTTAAGCAACGCTCTTAGTAATTTCGGATTACGCACTTGTGCGATATCCGGCAGGAATAAAGCGCGCTCAATCTGGTTTTCAGTTAATGAAGACCCGGATATCGGGAGCTGTTGATTTATTTTAATCCCTTGCGTTGCGCACCAGTGCTGCGCAGTTTCTGCATTGTATGGTGGCAATATCAGCATACCGGATATTTCGTATTCCGGGTCAATCCCAGAAGCTTTATGTAAAGCTGAAACCCATTCGGGATATAGCTTGGCGCTGTAGCTGACAAGACGTGTGACATTCTCTGAATAATTCCATGGGGGAAGCGGCGATAAAATGCCGCCACCTGCCCACGATGATTCTTGCCCAGCGTTATTGCGCTCGAGAATCGTAACTTTTGCACCTTGTAATAACAGGTGCTCCGCAGTTGCAAGCCCTATGATTCCTGCGCCAATGATGATTACATCCTGTTTCATAGCCAATTGACTGTTTATTTGTGCTTATAAGGAAATCGAGAACTCTTGATATGACTGATTGTGGTCTGTGTCAATCCTATAGAGTTCTAAGTCAAACTGGGAAATCATGAGAGGAGAGGATGTTTCAGCACTAAAGTTATTTGGCATGGTAACCGTTATACCCAGAACCCTTCTAATGCGTGAAATAAAAACGCCGTCAAAAGAGCAAATTTTCTAGGAATTTCGTCAATGGAAAAGAAGCAGGTCATAAAAAAAACAGAATTACATGGTTTTACGTTGATTGAATTGATGATTACGGTAGCTATTGTCGGTATTTTGGCAACCGTTGCTTATCCAGCATATACACAATATATGATAAGAGCAAACCGGGCGGCGGCGCAGGCTGAAATGATGAACATTGCCAATCGTCAGCAACAGTTTCTGTTGACTAGCCGAGGCTATGCAAGCAAAGCAACTTTGGAAGCAAGTGGTTATGCGTTGCCATCGGATGTAAGCAGTAAATACAGTTATGCAATTGTCGTTGGAGCCGGTGCGGTGCCCTCATATACGCTTACATTTACACCCGCTGGAGCGCAAGCAAGTGACGGGAATCTGGTAATTACCAGCGAAGGTGTTAAAACTCCTGCCGATAAATGGTAGTTCATGTATGAGAATCTTGTGTCATTCAAATTCCTTGTCTTCAATGCGCGGTGTATCACTTATTGAAGTTCTTGTAACTATGGTTATTTTGGCAATTGGATTGCTGGGATTGGCTGGATTGCAAGTGCGCTTGCAATCTTCAGAGCTTGAATCGTATCAACGCGCGCAGGCTTTGATTTTGCTTGAGGATATGGCAAACAGGCTATCCGCCAATCGTGCAAATGCAGCAGCTTATGTTACAACGGAAACCAATTTCTTGGGAATAGGAGATAGTCAGTCTGCTTCGTGCTCAGGTAGTGGCCTAAGCTTTGATTTGTGTCAATGGAGTAATGCACTAAAAGGCGCCAGTGAGCAATCATCATCATCCACGAATGTCGGTGCAATGATCGGGGCTCGCGGTTGTATAGAGGATCTTGGAACCGGTGATCAGTTCATAATTACAGTGGTGTGGCAGGGAATGACTCCGCTTTCGGCCCCTATCTCAAACTGTGGTGCGGGACTTTATGATGGCGATAGTGGTACGAGCTGTGTTAACGATTTGTGCCGTCGCGCCATGAGTACGATTGTGCGTATAGCTGATTTGGCATCGCCATGAATGAGTTTATGTCAAAACGGGATACTATCAGATCAAGTTGCCGAATAACCGCTAAACAGGGCGGTTTTTCTCTGATTGAGTTAATGATCTCTATTACATTGGGATTGTTGATCATGTCCGGTGTGCTTGCTTTATACCTTGATTTGTCGAAGAGTAACGCCGAGTTGGCAAAAATGAACCGGCAGATCGAGAATGGCCGGTTCACTATACAGCTCTTGCAACAGGAACTATGGCATGCAGGTTTCTGGGATACTTATACCCCGCCTTTGCCATCTGCTGCTCCTCCCACGGCAATACCTAATCCATGTCTTGCGTTCTCCGATTGGGATACAGCCGACTTTAACAATGTGTATTCAATTCCTGTACAGGGTTATCCGGCCGGCGTTGCTATGCCGGATGAATGCTCCAGTATTGTAACTAGCCGGCAATCAAATTCTGATGTGCTGGCGGTCCGTTATGCAGCAACTTGTGCCGCTGGTGTAGGCAATTGCGAGAACTATGATGCGAATAAATTGTACTTACAAAACCAATTGTGCGGAGATACAGGTCATCTTAATTATGCTCTGACTGCTGCAACTGCTCCCGTGTTGGAGGCATCCGGAAGTACGACGGTTTACAAGAAAGACTGTACCACAGCTGCAGAAAAGCGGAAATTCAACATGTCCATTTTTTATGTGCGCAGTTATTCAGTCACTTCAAGTGATGGCATCCCGACATTGATGCGTGCTGATTTTGATTTAAGTGGCGGGGTCGTAAAAATGCAATCGGCACAGCCACTGATAGAAGGTATTCAAAGTATTCAATTTGAATATGGACGAGACACTGATGAAGATGGCAATGCAGATATTTTTGATGACTGTTCATCTTGCACAGCGTTGGATTGGGCCAATGTGGTAGCGGTTCAGATCCATGTGCTGGCCCGTAACCTTGAGGCCTCCGTGGGGCATGTCGAGAATAAAACCTATCAGCTGGGGGCCACTACGTTAGGGCCTTTTAGTGATGGTTTTATGCGTCATGTCTATAGCAGTTATGTTCGTTTAATAAATCCATCAGGCAGAAGAGAGAAGCCGTGAAATGCCAGTCCGATTTTTCTGAGCAAACTGGTGCCACTTTAGTGGTTGGTCTGATTATGCTGGTAGCTATTACATTGCTGATGATATCGGCTTTTTCACTCAGCGGAGGAAATCTAAAGGCGGTTGGAAACATGCAATTTCGTAATGAAGCTATTGCAGCGGCCAATATAGTGATAGAACAAACTATCAATCTTAACTTTGCCGCATTAGATCCGGCCGACTACCCTGCGGCTGTAGATGTCGATATTGATCAGGATGATACGGCTGATTATGTAGTGACAATTAAGATGCCTCTATGTCTGAAGGCCACGCCGGCTCCCGTTAATCTTGATTCTCTGAGCGGAGTAAATTCCAATGTCACCAACTCATCAGATTATTTGACGTTATGGGAGATTGAGGCAACTGCGCAGAATCAAGCAACTGGCGCGTCGGTAGTTGCCAAACAAGGAATCAGCAAGCAGTTGAC
This sequence comes from uncultured Nitrosomonas sp., assembly GCA_964509635.1. Classification (GTDB taxonomy): domain Bacteria; phylum Pseudomonadota; class Gammaproteobacteria; order Burkholderiales; family Nitrosomonadaceae; genus Nitrosomonas. The sequence goes on from CAZDYN010000026.1 coordinate 11,539, forward strand.
GCTGAGCGAATATTTAATGTCCTCATGTTAAACATTAAATCCAGGATTGGAGATTCGATAATGTTGGTAAAACTAAAAAGATATCTGCTGATCACGGCCATTCTATTGGTTGTTAGTGCGATTTCTGCGGCGGAAGATATTGATCTGTTTAATGGGGTTGCGTCGAAGGATCCTGATAATGCCCCTAACATATTGATAATAATGGATAATACGGCAAATTGGAATAATGCATTTACCAATGAGATCAATGCGTTGGTATCGGTACTTAATGACTTGCCCACTGGTGAAGATGGAGCTGGCACACTCAGAGTGGGATTAATGATGTTCAGCGAAACGGGATCAGGGAATGGTAACCCGGCTGGCGGGTATGTACGTGCTGGAGTGCGTATGATGGATGATAGTAACAAATTGATCTACCAGAATCTGGTCAACAGTCTGCATATACTTAACGATAAATCAAACGGTGGTAAGCTGGGTATAACCATGGCGGAAGCGTATTACTATTTTGCCGGGAGCAGCGCGTATGCGGGGCATAACAAGATTAAACGGGATCATGCCGGTAATGCATCAGGCACTGCTGCATCCAATGCAGTTTATGCGTTGAGTGGAAATGCGTTGTCATCAACAAGCGATACGGATTATATAAGCCCTGTCAACTCCGGTTGTCAGAAGAATTTTATTATTTATATCAGTAACGGGCCGGTGCAGGACAACAGTTCGGATACGGCAACTGCCAATTCCAAGCTGGCGGCTGCTGGTGGTATTACGACGCAAATCGCGCTTTCCCCCAGCGGCTCGCAATCAGGGGCTGCAGACGAGTGGGCGCGTTTTATGGCCACTTCCAGTTATCCAAAAATTCATACTTATACGATTGACGTCGATCCCAGCAGTACCGGGCAGGGACCTGGATTTACCGCGCTCTTAAAGAGTATGGCCAACCAGGGACAAGGAGATTATTATGCAGTCGATTCTTCGGTGGGTGGCGGCACGCAAATAGTTGCGGCGCTGAAAAGCGCTTTATCTAAAATACAAGCGGAGAATAGTGTATTTGCTTCCGCGAGTCTTCCTGTGAGCGTCAATACTCAGGGCACTTATTTGAATCAAGTCTTTATTGGTATGTTTCGTCCGGATAGCGATACAAAACCGCGCTGGATGGGAAATCTCAAGCAGTATAAATTCAAGGCAAGCCTGGCGAATAATCAGGTCAATCTGAATTTGGTGGATGCCGATGATGCTCTGGCAATAAACGCGGATTCAGGATTTATAACCCCGTGCGCACGTAGTTACTGGACTCCCGGCATTGCTAATATGGATACGTATTGGTCGTTTTCTCCGCAGGGAGCATGTCTGACATTTGCTAATTCAAATCAATCCAATACACCGGATGGTGCCATTGTGGAAAAAGGTGCCGCAGGCTTTAGATTAAGGACAATCGATCCATCTACCCGTACTGTTAAGACCTGTGATCCAACCAGTTGTGCCGGATTAACCAATTTTGATGCCGCCAATACTTCCATCACACAGGCCCTCCTGGGCGTGACCGATAGCTCAGCGCGTACTAATTTGATTGATTGGGTTCGTGGTGCGGACACAAAAGACGAGAATATCAACGGAAACATCACCGAAATGAGACCCTCGGCGCATGGTGATATCGTCCATTCTCGTCCGGTAGCTATTGATTATGGCGGCAGTACCGGCGTGGTGGTATTTTATGGTGCCAGCGATGGAATGTTGCATGCGATCAATGGTAATCAATCCGGCAGTATTGGCGCTTATGCCCCAGGTGATGAGTTATGGTCATTTATTGCGCCGGAACACTATGGCCGGCTCAAGCGCATTTATGATAACAGTCCTATCATTACATATCCCAGCGTGGGAGATGAGACCGCTAAACCTTATTTCTTCGATGGGCCTGTCACAGCGCATAAAGATGGCAGTACAGTATGGGTATATGCTGCGCAACGGCGTGGCGGACGGATGATATATGCTTTTGACGCAAGTTCGCCTGCAAATCCAGGTTTGAAATGGCGTCAAGG
>CAZDYN010000027.1:0-13566 GCA_964509635.1 uncultured Nitrosomonas sp.
ACCGATCCGGCAGATTACTCTCGACAAAATATTCATCGGTTCCTGCACCAACTCGCGTATTGAAGATTTACGCGCAGCTGCACACGTCGTCAAGGGAAAACATATTGCGGTTAATATCAAGCAAGCACTGGTTGTGCCTGGCTCAGGCTTGGTTAAGAAACAGGCCGAGCAAGAAGGGTTGGATCAAATTTTTCTGGCGGCAGGGTTTGAATGGCGTGAACCCGGATGTTCCATGTGCCTGGCTATGAATGACGATCGCTTAACGGCCGGTGAGCGATGCGCTTCGACCTCGAATCGTAATTTTGAAGGCAGGCAAGGGCCTGGCGGCAGAACGCATCTGGTCAGCCCGGCAATGGCTGCCGCTGCCGCGATTGCCGGACATTTTGTCGATGTGCGCGAGTTAAGTGAATAACGGGAGATCCAGTTTGGCTGATGTTTGCAGGCTACTGGCACGATTAGGATATTACGATATAAATTAATGGAAAAATTTCAAGTGCTTAACGGCTTGGTGGCGCCGCTGGATCGTGCCAATGTTGATACCGATGCCATCATTCCCAAACAGTTTCTTAAATCAATCAAACGTTCCGGTTTTGGTCAAAACCTGTTTGATGAATGGCGTTATCTGGATCATGGAGAACCGGGCATGGATCCGGCGCAACGTCAGCCAAATCCGGAATTTGTATTGAATCAACCGCGATACCAGGGCGCGCAGATTTTGCTGGCGCGTGCCAATTTCGGTTGCGGATCGAGCCGTGAGCATGCGCCTTGGTCGCTTCAGGATTATGGTTTTCGCGTCATCATTGCCCCCAGCTTTGCCGACATATTCTTCAATAATTGTTTCAAGATCGGCTTGTTGCCGGTTGTTCTTGATGCGGCGGTGATGGATCGCTTGTTTGAAGAAGTGAAATCAACGGCGGGATACCGCCTGACGGTGGACCTTCAGGAACAAACCGTAATCACACCCGAAAACGAAGCATTTAAATTCGAAATCGATACGTTTCGTAAACATTGCCTGCTGAACGGTCTGGATGAAATCGGCCTTACCTTGCAGCATGCGGAAAAAATTAAACAATTTGAACAGAAGCGGCGCAATGAACAGCCTTGGCTGTTTGTATAAATAACAAAATCAAAAGTTAGGATATGATGAAAATTGCTGTTTTAGCGGGGGACGGTATCGGGCCGGAAATCGTGGCGCAGGCCGTGCGCGTGCTGGATGCTTTAAAAACCGATGGTCTGGTTATCGAACTGGAATACGGATTGATCGGAGGTTGCGCCGTTGATGCGACCGGAGAGCCCTATCCTGAAGCGACCCACCGATTGGCCAGTCAAGCGGATGCAGTTCTGCTGGGTGCCGTCGGCGGGCCGCAATATGATACCTTGCCGCGCCAGCAGCGTCCTGAGCGAGGCTTGCTGGCTATTCGCAAGGCACTCAATTTGTTTGCCAATTTGCGTCCGGCGATACTGTATCCGGAGCTGGCCAATGCATCCAGCTTGAAATACGATGTGGTTGCGGGTCTGGATATCATGATCGTGCGTGAGTTAACTGGTGATATTTATTTTGGCGAGCCACGCGGGATTGAAGTGCGTGCCGGGCAACGTATTGGATTTAATACGATGATTTACAGTGAAGCCGAGATACGGCGCATTGCACATGTCGCTTTTCAGACTGCGGCTAAACGGCAAGGTAAGCTGTGTTCCGTGGATAAAATGAATGTGCTGGAATGTACCCAGTTGTGGCGCGATGTCGTGATCGAGGTTGCCCAGGAATATCCGCAGGTCACGCTATCGCATATGCTGGTCGATAATGCCGCGATGCAGTTGGTTCGCAATCCCAAGCAATTTGATGTCATCGTAACCGGAAACATGTTCGGCGATATATTGTCTGATGAAGCCTCCATGTTAACGGGATCCATCGGAATGCTGCCTTCCGCTTCCCTGGATGAAAATAATAAAGGCCTGTACGAACCGATTCATGGTTCAGCGCCGGATATTGCCGGAAAGGATCTGGCTAATCCGCTTGCGACAATACTGTCGGTTGCCATGATGTTGCGCTATACATTCAACGAGGAAGACGCTGCGCAACACATAGAGAATGCCATAAAGAAAGCTCTGGCAACGGGCTACCGAACAAAGGATATTGATGAGCCCGGAATGAAATCCGTCGGTACCAAAGCTATGGGTGATGCGGTGTTGTCGTTGATGTGAAGGTCTCCGGATTACAATCAGTGCAAGGATGATTGAATTAGAGTGGAATTGATGCATTAATCATTTGTTAGTGAATTGTAAAGTAAGTTAATATTTATGCAGTGTTTTTTTATTTGGTTAACCGATTGTCAATTTTAGGATAAGAGATAAGCAATGAAGCAAGTTGGTTTTGTTGGCTGGCGTGGAATGGTCGGCTCTGTATTGATGCAGAGAATGCGGGAGGAGGAAGATTTTTCTCTGATTGATCCGGTTTTTTTTACAACATCGCAGAAAGGCGGCACGGGTCCCGAAATTGGCAAGGATACACCTCCTTTAAAAGATGCTTTCGATATTGATCAGCTTAGCGCGATGGATATCATTATATCCTGCCAGGGCGGCGACTATACCAATCAAATATTCCAACAATTACGGCAATCGGGCTGGCAAGGATACTGGATCGATGCGGCGTCTGCATTGCGTATGGAAAAGGATGCCGTAATCATACTGGATCCGGTCAATATGCCTGTAATTGAGCAAGCGCTTCATGATGGGGTGAAAAATTATATAGGCGGCAATTGCACGGTCAGCTTGATGTTAATGGCGGTCGGCGGATTGTTTGAAAAAGGCATGGTGGAATGGATGAGCGCCATGACTTACCAGGCGGCGTCGGGTGCCGGAGCCAAAAACATGCGTGAACTTTTGCAGCAAATGGGGGAAGCGCATCGAGTAGCAAAGGATTTACTGGATAATCCCGCTTCCAGTATTCTGGATATTGATCGTGAAGTGGCCGGTACATTACGTGATAAAAAGTTCCCGACGGAAAATTTTGGCGTGCCATTGGCCGGAAGCCTGATTCCCTGGATTGACAAGGAGGTTGCCAATGGACAGAGCCGTGAAGAATGGAAGGGTCAGGCGGAAACCAATAAGATACTGGGAAGAAATGACCGGCAAATCCCAGTGGATGGAATCTGCGTGCGTGTGGGCGCCATGCGGTGCCATAGTCAGGCTCTTACGATTAAGTTAAAACAGGATGTCCCTCTGGATGAGATCGAAGAAATTATTGCTAAATCCAATGACTGGGTACAGATTGTTCCCAATGAGAGAGAAGCGACAACCTCAAAATTAACGCCTACCGCGGTTACAGGCTCCTTATCGATACCGGTAGGGCGTGTGCGTAAGCTGGCGATGGGCGGGGAATATCTTTCCGTCTTTACGGTGGGCGACCAATTGCTGTGGGGCGCCGCTGAACCCCTGCGCAGAATGTTGCGTATACTGATTCAACATTAGGAATCTATCGGACTAAGCTAATCGAGCGTGCCAATGGGATAAGATGCATATTTCCTCGATTTCTCGTTGCATGGTCTCGCTATGCGCCTCAAAATTGAGAAGATTATTTGGTTCGCTAAGATTGCTTAAGTCCGGCAGATTTCGGGATTCATGTACGGTCAGGAGTCTATTCAAAATGAATTAGCGTGTAATTTAAGGCATAATCCCAGCCTGTATGATTACTTTACAATGCTAGCCTTTCGGCATTTATTTTCAGAAAAACTTGAGGGGTACTTCAGTGTATAAAACATCTTTTAGAGCAAGTTTGTTTGTAATTATTCTGATGTTACCGGCTGCTATTTACGCGGCAGGGTTAGGCAAGCTGACACTTAATTCGGCTCTCGGGCAACCACTGAATGCTGAAATCGATATTGTTGCTACCGATAGCGATGAGATCCCGACTCTAAAAGCTGGCGTTGCTACGCGGGAAGCATTTGCTCAAGCCGGGATCAATTATGAATCCATCCTGTCAACTATAAAGGTTTCCATAGAATCAAGAACTAACGGGATTCCTTATATCAAGTTAACTTCCCCGCAGGCGGTTAATGACCCGTTCCTGATGATCTTAATGGAATTGAGCTGGTCTTCGGGGCGTATATTGCGCGAATATACCGCCTTGCTTGACCCTGCTGAAGCGAATACGCAAAGCCTGGCCGCGGCAAATCCCAATTCTGCTCCCGTGATGGTTGCGACCAAACTGGAAGCGGAGAAAGCGCCCGATGCCGGGAAAGGCAATCAGGCAGCAAATAAATCAAAAGCAGGTTCTTCCGGTCAAGTACAAAAAACTTATGGACCGGTAAGCCGGGGTGATACGCTATCGTCTATTGCACGTCAGGTATTACCGGATGGCGTCAATCTCAATCAGATGCTCGTGGCACTCTATCGCGCCAATCGCGATGCCTTTATTGCCAATAATATGAATTTGCTCAGGACCGGTGCGGTTCTCAATATACCTGAGAGAAGCGATATTGCGGCTATCGATACAGCAGCGGCGAAGGCTGAAATCAAGATGCAAGTGGGGGATTGGCGCAATTATCAAGGGAAGCTGGCGGCACTCAGCAAAGAGTCACCGGCGCCGCATGCAATCAGCCAATCGGATCAAGGGAAAATAACCACCAGTATTGATAAAAAAACGGCTGCAGTCCCCGGCGCGCCTAAAGAAGTCTTGAAATTGTCGAGCGGCGCCCAATTGCCTGATAAAGATGGTCGGATAGCCGACTCCGCTTTGGTCGACCGGCTTCGTATGATGGAAGAAGATGCCATTGCACGGAATCTTGCCTTAAAAGAAGCCAATGAACGCGTTGCAATGCTGGAAAAGAGCATTGAGAATTTAAAACAATTACTGGAATTGAAGGATTCCGTGTTAGCCCAGGCGCAGATTAAAGCAGAGTCGGCTCCTGGCATTGCGGTCAAACCGGAAATGCAACCTCCTGCAGTTGTAGATACGCCGATTGAAAATGATTCGAAGCTTGAGGCCGATCCAATACCGGTGCGGGAGCAGGAAACAGCAATACCACAACCGGTTACGGCCGTGATTGAACAAACTGCGCCGGTTAATCCATCACTTGTCGTGGAAGAAGCGGCTGATGATCAATCAATCACGGACGCAATATTTGAAAATATTGAGTATGTGGCCGCTTCATCGGTTCTGGCGCTGTTACTGATTCTGCTGATCCTTAAAAGACGCCGGGAACAGTCACGGGAAGAAGCGGAAGAAGAGGAAACCGGGAAGGAAAATTTCTCTTCAGCCATGCGATCCCGCATGGCCTCAATGGCTGCCGCTCAAGCTGTACCAGTTGCTGAAGAGGATCCTTCCGCATCTGAGAATATGGATGATGATTTAACCTATCAAAATATTAATTCGTATTCCGGTGCGACGGAGCAGGAAGAGGAGTTTGAAAAAGACTCGGTTTATTATGAAGAGAATTCTGTATTTCAAACCGCGGAAGAGCCATCACCGGAAGATTCTTTGCAAAACAATCAACCGGATGATGCCTATTTGAAGGAAGATTCTGCAGCAGATGATGATCAATTGACTGACCACCAAAAGGGCGATGATTCCGCTAATGAAATTGATTTTGATTTAAGCGATGAAGCGGATCAAGTCAAACAAAGTCCAATTTTGACAGTTGAGAGTGACGGGAAAGAAAACATTGAATTATCCGATGATTTTGAAACATCGCTCGATGCCGCAAGCTCTGAAACCAGTGTTGCAGAAGACAAGGAGGAGGGCATGGATTTTGAGTTTGCTGATTCAGCGATTGATCTAACTAACGAAAAACCGGTTAATGAAATCGAAATTCCCGCGATTGATGATCAATTCATTTCTGCCGACGGTAAATCAGAGCAATTCGAGCTAATGGACGAGCCTCTGGAATTTGATGAGCCTCAAGAAATCCGGTCCGATGAAGAAAAACCGGAATCACTGCTGAAAGCACCGGAACTTGAGCTGGCTGATATTAATCTGGATCTGGAAGATTCAAATCCGCCGGATGAGAAAGGTGAAAGTCCGGAATTAAACGATAAGAGTGAGCAATGGCAGGAAGTTGAAACCAAACTGGATCTGGCAAAAGCCTATCAAGAAATGGATGATAAGGAAGGCGCCAAGGAAATGCTGGAGGAAGTGATCCGGGATGGCGATGCAAAACAAAAGAAAGCTGCAAAGAAAATGCTGAAGAGCTTATAGGGATCGTGACTTAGCGCATCACACAGTACCGATCAATTTGGAATGGCGGTTTTTTATTTGTGCGGATAATCCTTGTTCTGGAATATGAAGGCAGCCGTTATTGCGGATGGCAGAGTCAACCGGATGGCTGCTCAATTCAAGATGCGCTTGAAACAGCTTTATCCGGGATAGCACAAGAAAAAATTCGTGTTATTACGGCTGGGCGCACCGATACCGGTGTGCATGCGCTGTATCAGGTGGTGCACTTCGATACGTTGGCGCGGCGTCCAATCAGTGCCTGGATAAGAGGTGTCAATGCACTATTACCCGATGATATTGCAGTATTGTGGGCCACTGAAGCATCCGATAAATTTCACGCAAGATACAGCGCACTTGAACGTCGTTATCTGTATTTTTTATTAAATCAACCGGTTCGGCCAGGCCTTAATAATAATAAGGTCGGGTGGTATCATCAGCCGCTTGAATTGGAGAAAATGCGAGTTGCAGGCAATATTTTAATTGGCGAACATGATTTCTCCTCTTTCCGTGCCGCCGAGTGTCAGGCAAAATCACCGATACGGACAATTACACAATTGAATATTATCCGCCAAGGGAATCTATTGATTTTTGATTTGCGCGCCAATGCGTTCCTGCAGCACATGGTAAGAAATATTATCGGCTGCCTTGTTTATATCGGCAAAGGAAAGTATTCTGCCGAATGGATGCACGAGTTGCTGGAAAGTTGTAATCGTAGCTATGCCGCGCCTACTTTTTCTCCTGCAGGCTTGTATCTGGCTGGTGTGAGATATGATGCCGCGTGGCAGATGCCGGAATTCATCCAGGCGCCAATTGTTCCCGGTCTATCGATACATGATTAAGTAAATAAGAAAATTACAGGTTTTTATGTCAGTGCGCGTGAAAGTATGCGGGATCACTCGGAGCGAAGATGCAAAGGCAGCCATTCAAGCCGGTGTTGATGCCGTCGGTTTTGTGTTCTGGCCGCATAGCGCGCGCTATATTGATCCGGTTTCGGCGCACCGGATTGCCGCCGTGATACCGCCTTTTGTTTGCACTGTCGGTGTTTATGTTGATCCGGATGCGTTGTGGGTTGAGGAAACGGCTCGTGTCGCGAAACTTAATCTGCTCCAATTCCACGGTGATGAAACACCGGAATTTTGCAATCAATTTTCACAACCTTATATTAAAGCGATTCGAGTCAAACAAGACACAGATTTGCTACAATACGCGCGGCGTTATCATACAGCGCAAGGATTATTGCTGGATACGTATGCTGCGGACATGCCCGGAGGCACCGGGCATGCTTTTGACTGGCATCTCATTCCGCAACATCTGCCATTGCCGCTCATTCTTTCCGGCGGTTTAAACCCGAATAACGTGGCGATGGCAATCCAACAAACTCAGCCGTGGGCAGTTGATGTTTCAAGTGGTGTGGAAGCTGCAAAAGGTATTAAAGACGAGAAGAAAATTTTTGCTTTCATGCAAGGAGTTAAACAATAGTGAGTGCTTATGATCTTCCTAATAAAGAGGGCCACTTTGGTCCATATGGAGGCATATTTGTCGCTGAAACATTAATTTCAGCGCTGGAAGAGCTGCGGAAGCAATACGAATTTTATCGCACCGATCCAGATTTCCAGGCAGAGTTTGCTTACGAATTAAAGCATTATGTAGGGCGTCCCAGTCCCATTTATCACGCCAAACGATGGTCCGAGCATTTAGGTGGCGCGCAGATATTATTGAAGCGTGAAGACTTGAATCACACTGGCGCGCACAAAATAAACAATACTATCGGGCAAGCCTTGCTGGCGCGGCGCATGGGTAAAAAGCGTGTCATTGCGGAAACGGGCGCAGGCCAGCATGGTGTGGCCAGTGCCACGGTAGCGGCGCGTTACGGCATGGAATGCGTGGTCTATATGGGCTCTGAAGATGTCAGGCGCCAGGCTACCAATGTGTATCGCATGAAGCTGCTGGGTGCGACCGTAGTGCCGGTTGAATCGGGTTCCCGGACATTAAAAGACGCGCTTAACGAAGCGATGCGTGATTGGGTCACTAATGTTGAAGATACTTTTTATATCATCGGTACGGTTGCCGGACCGCATCCTTATCCGATGATGGTCAGGGATTTTCAGGCAGTGATCGGAAATGAAGCCAAAGTACAGATGCAAGAAGATTTCAACCGGCAACCGGATGCGCTCATTGCCTGTGTCGGCGGAGGGTCGAACGCAATCGGTTTGTTCTATCCTTATATTGACGATGCCAATATCCGGCTGATCGGTGTGGAAGCTGCGGGAAAAGGCATTGAAACCAACCAGCACGCGGCAACTTTATCCACGGGTAAACCAGGCGTGCTGCATGGCAATCGCACCTATCTTATTCAAGATGAAAATGGCCAGATCGTTGAAACCCATTCAATCTCTGCCGGACTCGATTATCCCGGTGTAGGGCCGGAACATGCCTGGCTGAAGGATAGCGGCCGCGCCGAATATGTCGCGATTACCGATGATGAAGCATTAGAGGCGTTTCACACACTGTGCCGGTATGAAGGCATTATGCCGGCGCTGGAATCGAGTCATGCACTGGCTTATGCGGCCAAACTTGCACCGACCCTGCCGAAGGACAAGTTGCTGCTGGTTAATCTATCCGGCCGCGGCGACAAGGATATGGCAACGGTTGCACAGATGTCCGGCTTAACGCTTTGATGGGCTGACAATCAGTGTTGTTATATTTCTAATTTTCTGCAAAGAATCGAAAGCGGATTGAGCAAATGAGTCTTATTAAGAATTTAATGAATTTTTTTAGTGAACAGGGTGATACTAAAAAAATAAATCGTATTGCTAAAACATTCACCGCATTAAAAAAACATAACCGGAAAGCTTTGATTCCATTTATCACGGCGGGCGATCCTAATCCGGGAATTACCGTGCAGTTAATGCACCAACTGGTGCAATCAGGCGCTGATATCATTGAATTGGGCGTACCTTTTTCCGATCCGATGGCGGATGGACCGACCATCCAAAGATCATCGGAGCGCGCTTTAAAGCATCATGTCAGCCTGAATGATGTCTTGGATATGGTGGCTGAATTCAGAAAAACAGATACCGATACACCGGTTGTTTTAATGGGGTATGCCAATCCTGTTGAAGCATTGGGTTACGCGGCATTTGCCGCCAAAGCAAAAGATTGCGGCGTCGACGGTATTCTCATCGTTGATTATCCTCCCGAGGAATCGGGCGAGTGGGTGCAATGCTTGCAACAACAGGAAATTGATGCGATCTTTTTATTGTCACCCACGACGCCTCAGGAGCGCATTGAACAGGTGGCGAAAATGGCGCAGGGCTATATTTATTATGTTTCGCTTAAAGGCGTTACCGGCGCATCGCACCTTGATCTTCAAGATGTCAGCGCGATGCTGAAACAATTGCGCCAGTATATTTCGTTGCCGATTGGCGTCGGGTTTGGCATCCGTGATGGTGCAACCGCCAAGGCAGTAGCTAATCTGGCCGATGCCGTGGTAGTCGGGAGCCGGATCATTGAAGAGATTGAGAAATCTTCAGATGCGGAGTTGCTGGATAATGTTGGAAACGTATTAAGCATTTTACGTAAAGCCATTGATGAGAATTCGGGCAATGTTTAACGCACACACACTATAGGAAACAGCGTTCATGAGTTGGTTTCAGAACATTATTCCGCCAAAAATCAAAAGAAAACAAACCGGCGAAAAGAAAATTGTACCTGAGGGTTTGTGGAGTAAATGCAGCACATGTGAAGCTGTTTTGTATTACACGGATCTGGCTAAGAATCTGAATGTTTGTCCTAAGTGCGACTATCATAATCGTATTTCTGCAAGAAACCGTCTTGATTTGCTGCTTGATTCCGAAGGCCGGCGTGAGATCGGTGTTGAAGTGATTGCCACGGACGCGCTTAAATTTAAAGATAGTAAACGTTATGTGGATCGTTTGGCGCAAGCAAAGGAAAACACGGATGAAAATGATTCCTTGGTGGTGATGCAGGGAACCATCAAGACGATGCCTGTCGTTGTTGCTGTGTTTGAATTTGGCTTTATGGGCGGCTCGATGGGTTCGGTGGTAGGCGAACGCTTTGTACGCGGTGTCAAAGCTTGTGTTGACCAGCATCTGCCTTTTATATGCTTCAGTGCCAGCGGCGGCGCACGCATGCAGGAGGGCTTGTTTTCCTTGATGCAAATGGCGAAAACAACAGCCGCGCTGACGCGGTTAAGTCATAACAAATTGCCTTTTATTTCAGTCTTGACTGACCCGACCATGGGCGGTGTATCGGCCAGCTTTGCCTTTATCGGCGATGTGGTGATTGCCGAACCCGGTGCATTGATTGGTTTTGCCGGTCCTCGTGTGATTGAACAGACTGTGCGTCAGACCCTGCCGGATGGTTTTCAACGCGCTGAATTCCTGTTGCAGCATGGTGCAATTGATATGATTGTGGATCGAAGACAAATGCGTGACAAAATCGTTAATCTCTGCACGCAACTCATGCGTGTTCCTGCGCCCATATCCTAAACCCGTTTTTAATTGCTGACTTCCTTTTAATGCAGGTGCCAAGTATAGGAATTGATTCACTTGCTGATTGGCTGATTTATCTTGAATCAATCCATCCTAAAACCATAGAGATGGGGTTGGAGCGTGTGAATCAGGTTCGATTGAAGCTTGAATTAGCACCGCAATTTCCTATCATCATGGTTGGAGGCACAAATGGCAAGGGTTCGGTTTGCGCGATGCTCGAATCGATATTGCATTGTGCTGGTTATAAAGTAGCCTGCTATACCTCGCCGCATTTACTTCAATACAACGAACGTGTCCGTATTGATAGAAAAGAAGCTGATGATGTCAGGCTTTGCCAGGCATTTGCGCGAATAGAGGCAGCAAGAAGAGATTGCCGTACTTCGTTGACCTTTTTTGAATTTGGCACTTTGGCTGCCGTGTATTTGTTCATGCAAGCGCATGTCGATGTGGCGATTCTGGAAGTTGGCTTGGGCGGCCGTCTTGATGCTGTTAACATATTCGATGCGGATTGCTCGATTATAACCAGTATAGATCTTGACCATATGGATTATCTCGGGGATACACGGGAAAAGATCGGGTTTGAGAAAGCCGCCATTCTAAGGAAAAACAAACCGGCTATTTGTGCGGAAATTGATGCACCCGATTCTGTTTATCAGCAAGTTGAAAAGACCGGTGCAAATTTCTTCCAGCTCACGAAAGAATTCGGTTTCTCAAAAAAGGGGGAACAATGGGATTTCCGGGGGCCGAAGGGTTGGCGATATTCTCTGCCTTTTCCCGCTTTACGGGGTGAAAAACAACTGCAGAATGCAAGCACTTGCCTGGCCGCGCTGGATACCTTGCAGGAATCGTTACCGGTGAGTATGAATGCTATTCGTCAAGGATTAATTGAAGCGGTCATTCCTGGCAGGTTTCAAGTTGTTTCAACGCAGCCGATGATAATCCTGGATGTGGCGCATAATCCGGCTGCGGCTGCCGTTTTATCAGAAAATTTAAGCGCGACAAAACCGGCCGGATATACGTATGCAGTATTTTCTATGCTACAGGACAAAGATATCTATGGAGTCATCCAGGAATTAAAAAATGATATAGATTTCTGGCTGGTATCGCCCATTCATTCTCCCCGTGCGGCTTCTGTTGATTATTTGATCGATGAAATTTATAGAGCCGGCATTTCAAGCGATAAGAATATAATCCATCAATTTCCGGATTGTATCGCGGCTTTTGTTTTTGCCTGTGAACAGGCGAGTAAAAATGATAGAATTTGCATATTTGGATCTTTCTACACGGTGAGTGACGTGCTGAGGTATTTGGGTACGCGCCAGGATAGGTAATCATTGGATATTTCAAATGAATAAAAATATCAGTGAAGAAGAATTATTGCTACGGAAACGCGCGAGAAGGCGTTTGGTAGGCGCTATTGTTTTGGTTCTTATATCTGTCATTGTTTTGCCGGCTATTTTCGATGAACCGAAACCTGAAAACGAAAAACACGAAGTTGTTATTAATTTGCCTCCATCGAGCAAGAATACACAAGGTAATCCGGTATCATTGCCAAAAGAAGAATCAATAAACCGGGAATCACTCAATGTTGCGGATGCATCCGCTGAGATGCAGAGCAAATCGAAAACCAATCTGCAGAATATCGAAGAAATCATCGAAACATTCAGTGAACAGAAACGTATTCCGATTCCAGGCATCAAACCTAAAATTGATCGGCGTCCTATTCCTATCGAGACCAAAAGCACAACAGTTATCAATACAGTAAATATCCCCAATACAACTACCGTTGCAACAAATGCTGCTGCGACGGCTGTGGTTGCCGCTACTGCAGCAGTACCGGCGGATACGGCAAGGGCATTCATCGTGCAGTTAGGCGCATTTTCAGACCAGTCGAAAGCCAAGCAGCAGTTGACAAACCTATTGTCGAATGGCTTTAAAGCCTATACCGAGACAGTGAAGGTTGATAATAATGAGATCACGCGTGTGCGGATTGGTCCGTTTATGACGCGCAGTGCTGCTGAAAATGAACTCAAAAAGCTAAAAAAGATTGGACTGGACGGGGTAGTGGCTCCAAGATAAGCCGTATAACTGAGTCGATTTTAATTTTCCGCCATTCAATAACAAGAATCATATTAAATTTAACCGATGACCGTTTTTGATTATGTCGTTTCCGGTATTTTTCTTGTTTCGATAGTTTTAAGTATTTTCCGGGGGTTTGTCCGGGAAGCGTTATCCATCGCCGGATGGGTGGTTGCTTTTATCGTTGCCAGCGCATACTCATCACTTTTTGAGCAGTTTTTGCCGACTGAAATAACCGGTGAAACATTACGGATTTCGATTGCATTTGTTTTAACATTTCTTGCGGTATTGCTTATCACAGCGTTGGCAATTATGTTGCTGACCACTTTAATTAAAGGTATCGGATTAGGATTCATCGATCGATTATTTGGTTCTGTTTTTGGTTTCTTGAGAGCATTGGCTATTGTAACGTTACTGGTTCTGATAGCAGGATTAACGACGATCCCCAATCAACTATTTTGGCAGCAAGCCGTTTTAAGCCGCCCATTGGAAGCAATAGCAGTTCAAGTTTTACCCTGGCTGCCCAATGATCTGTCAAAGCGTATCAGTTATGAGAGAAAAGAAAATTCTTAAGGCGATGGTTTCCCAAGTATATTTGTATGATTATTTTCCCATGCATCAATTTTTTAAATCCTTGTCTTTAAGCTGATTAGAAGCAAAATTTACGGAGTATTTCTATGTGTGGAATTCTCGGCATTGTTGCAAAGTCGCCAGCTAATCAATTACTTTATGATGGTTTGTTAATGCTGCAACATCGCG
>CAZDYN010000028.1:0-13496 GCA_964509635.1 uncultured Nitrosomonas sp.
CCTCGTGTTGTTTAGAACTTTGAATTTCTAGAGGCGCCCTTGATTGATCCGTATCTTCCCGCCGTTTGACACTTTGGGGGACTTAATCAAACTGGAGTGTATAAAACAAATCCATCGCGCTATCTTCGCCCGCCTGCGTCACAATAGTCACCCGCGGTGTCAGATTGTAAGTCAGCTTGGTGATACCCATCGTGGTGGTCGTCAGGCCGCGTTCATAGCTTAAATAGGCGCGCGATGAGATGCGCTTCCCGACCACGCCGATTTGTCCGCTCAATGAGCTGCCGATCCCGGCTTGTCTGAACGTAATTTCATCGACTCCCAGTGCTTGCGTGATCTGATCGATCATTCCGCTGCCGGACTGGCCGCCCAGTATCGATCCGGCGGCTGCCAGCAATACCGATGTATCCAGGCCGCCCGCATCCGGTTTTCTTCCCAGAACAATCCAGGAAAGCTTCTCGGTATCGGGAACACTCGGGGTTGACACCAGTTTCACCTGAGGATGACGCACCGGCCCCATGATTTCAACACCGGCTTCAACCTGCAAGCCTTCCCGCACTGCCAGAATATTTAATTCCGGATCATCCAACGGACCCTGAAAACTGACGATGCCGCGCCTGACCGTGAGATTCTGGCCATAGGCCTTGAAAGTGGTGTCCTGCGCCGCGATGGTGCCGTTGACCTTGAGCATATTGTTTTTATCGTTCTGAATGTGCAGTTGGCCCGCCAGACGGCCTTCCAGTCCCGATGCGCGTAAATAAAATCGCTCGCCTAAATTGAAGTTCATGTCGAGATGCAGCGGAAAACTTTGCCCGGTCTGCTTGGGGGCATTCACAAATACGATATCTCCGGACAATGCCGGGCGGCCTTCCGGCGGTTGCCGCAATAAACCGGCATCGGCGGATATCGCGCCTTTTATGTTCAAGCGGTCATCCTCAAGCCGGGCTTCACCGGCGCCGGAAATGACCATCCAGTAATCCGTTTCATGCGTTACCGGCAATTGATCGATTATGAAATCCAACCGGCTATTTTTGCTGACAAGCCCGACATCACCGGTGATGGTCACGGAACCCGGCGTGTCATCCGGTTTAAGATCCTTGAACAAGCGGCGATCCGGCGGTGCCTCGTGCGGTGTGACAAAATGCAGCCGGTCAATCTTTAAATCCGCCTGCTGGAAACGGGCGGTCAGGCTGCCTTGTTGCAGGTTGAGGCCCTGTTCCAGCAATGCCACGCTCAATTCCCTTCCGGAAATTGTGCCGTTGAAAACCGGCTGGCTCAGTGTGCCTGTAATACCGGCCTCGATTTGAAGCTGCCCATTGGTATGAATGCCATCGTCCAGGATGGCATTCAGCCATTTTAAATTGCTGATACGCGCCGACACGTTTCCGTGCAATGCCGCCTTATCGGCAAAGGACCAGCCGCCGGCTGATTGTTTGAGCGGCAGCGTCCCATGCGCGGCAACCGTACCGGCCAACTGGCTGGACAATTCCAGTTCGCCGGTCAAGTTTCCTTGTTGCGCGGTTGCCTGTAGTTGCAGCTTTTCTAAACCTAAAGGCTGCGGCATGCCGCCGGGTAAATGCCAGTCCCCCCGCTCGCGCTGAATGCGCAGGCTGCCGGTCAATTGCGCGCCGGACGTGAAATTCCAGTAACCGCCCAGTTGCAAATTCGATTGACCGGATACGGGCTGCATACCGGGAAGCAAGGCGATGCCGGAAAAATCACCTTGGGTTTTCCAGCTTCCGGGCATCCAATGCAACTGGCCGATATGGATAAACCCATTGGAAACGGAGAGTCTCGCGGCGCCCAGCGAAACCGATTGCGCGCTGACCGAGAATGGGGCGGGTTCCAGTAATTGAACCGGCAGCCTGCCGGTAGCCGATAATTCAGTGAATTGACCGTTCCAGCGTGTTGATTGCCAGGGTGTGTTGCGGTCGATTCCTCCCGTTGCGGTTAACCGCACGCTGATATCCTCATCGATCTGCGCGTTCACCGATAGCGTGTGATGTGAGGTTTTTCCATGGGTATCGATAGCCAAGTGCTTGATGGCGGCTTTCTCGTGCATGGCATAGTTCTCAACCATAACTTTCAGCTTGATCGCGTCATGCTGCAAATGCGCATCGGCAACAAGCCCGGAAAAACGCTGATTGTCCGGTAAATGCAACTGTTTGCTGGTGAGTTTCAGATCAAAATCAGGGGATTCAAGATTTCCGCTAAACGTCATGTGCGTTTGCAGATCACCCGACAATCCCAGCCCCAGTTGCGCTAAGGCCGGTGCATTGACCGTCAGCCGGAAGTTATTTCCCGCTTCGCCGGTGCCGCCTTGTGCCAGCAAATGATTGGATCCCGCGGTCAGTTCCGCTGTGCCGCTCAATTGATCAAAACCGTTGAATGCGATTTCGCCTGTGCCGGTAAGCGGGGATTGCGCTAGACGGCTCTTCTGGATTTTGTATTCCAACCGGACGGAAATGTGCGGAGACAATTGGCCGGAAAGCTGGATGGTTGCGTTCAGATTCGAATCAGGCGCCCGGATAAAATCCGCAGGATTGAAATTTGCCAGATTGCCCGACAATTCGAACGATCGATCCTGACTCAGTGCAAGTTTTCCCTGCCCGGTTAATTGTGATCGGTTGCGTTGCAGGTTGAATTGCTCCAGCGCTATATTTTCGCCATTCCTGATCATGCTGGCCGTGAGCTTGACGGATTTATCCTTGAGGTTGATGCGGGCGGATTGCGTTTGCGCATCGCCCGACAGATTGATCTGTCCGGAAACCCGCGCTGCTTGCAAGCGGCTGTCGATATGTTGCGGATTGAGCTGCTCGGCTTGCAAAGTGGCTGATAGGGATTGCGCGCCCCAATGCCAGATCAGGTTGCCGTGCATAAGCCCGTCCATGGCTATCTGTGCGCGGATGTCCTGTAATTGCAGGAATTCCGGAGTGATCAGCGCTGGTGTGCTGATGGCTGAAAAAGGAAGGCCGCCAGCGTCGAGTGCAGCGGCTGCATGATTTTCAATCCGGATGTTGCCTTTCAGCTGGCCGTAATCATTCTGAATCAAATGCGCGGATACTGAAAGATCGGCATCCGGCGCACCGGAAACAAAGCTGGCAGGATTCAGTTGTGCGAAAGTTGCGTGCAATTGCATCAGCGGATTGACTGCGAAAGGATGCAGTTGTATCTGTAAATCCCTGGTAACGGCCGGTTGTTTGGCGCTGACTTGAATTGTCATGTGTTCCAGGTTGCCCGTGATAACCGTCTGGGTATCGCCCCATGAACCGGTATCCGATAGGCCGATGCGCGCGGATAAATCAAACGGGAAGCCGCCGTTGAGTTGCGCCAAAGCGCTGACTGCTCCCCAGGGAGTTTGAAAATTGAGGCTGTGGAGCTGGTGGTGCTGGCCATCGCTTGCCAGCGATAGCATGAGATTGGTGATGACCCATCCGGCGCCGTCGCTTTCCGCCGGAATGAGCTGCATTGAATCAATGGTCAGTGTATGAATTATCAAGGCGAACGGGATGTGCAAGCTTTCCGGTGGCGTGCGCGGCGCGCTATCCGCAGCGGCGGGCAATGGACGAATCTGCACGGTTGCAGCGGACAATCGATCAATGCCCAATCGTTTTTCAAGCAACTCAGCCGGATTCCAGGCGATACGGACGTTTTGCAGGGTGAGCTGAAATTCATCGCTGATAAAGTGTATGCGCCCAATCCGTATGTCACGCAGCGTTCCCTGAACATCGGTAAATTGAGCGGCGCCGGAACTTAACCGCTGGATGCCGGAGAAAATCCATTGCAATCCTGGTTGACTGTTCAGTAATCCATAGCCGGTCATCGCGGCGCAAAACAACAGCGCCAACAGCCAGCCTGCAAGCCGCTTGCGCCGTTGACTGCCACCGGGAGGCGTGTGATTGTCAGAGGATTGATTGATCATGAGCGAAACTTAAAATGCCACAGCCATTGAGAAATGCACGCGCAGCGTGCCGGTTTCATGTCCCCGCGCCAGATCAAGCGCGATCGGTCCGGCCGGGCTGCGCCAGCGGATACCGCCGCCATAACCCAGGAACGGATGCATTTTCTGCCAGTGATCCGCGGCGCTGCCGATGTCGGCAAAAGCAGCAACGCCCCATTGCTGCATCAGCCAGTGCGTATATTCGATAGTGCCTGTCGCCATGACGCGGCCGCCCACGATCGCATCGCCTTCCTGCACCCCGATGCTTTTAAAATCATACCCGCGCAGTGATTGAATACCGCCGGCACGGAAAAGATATTCCTGCGGAATGCCAAAACGCGACGAAGCCAGCGTATAGCCGATTTCCGCGCGCAGAAAAACAGTATCCCGGGAAGCAATGGGCCACCAGCTTTGATGCCGCGCATAGGTGCGGATAAAATCCTGATCCGACAGGAGTTGCTCGCTGCCGCCTCCGATACGGACCTCGGTCACATCGCCGCGCCGGATATTGACCGGATCGTCGACAATCTGCCGTCTCCAGCGCCAGTCCAGCACCCATGCCTCATTAGTCTGGTTGATCGCACCGGCCGGTTTTTTATTTTCCAGATGCCAGTTTAGGCCAAACTGCATTTGAATTTCCGGTGTCTGATAATTGCGCGTAATCCCCACTTTTTCTTCCGTTGTCTTCAGATTCTCGATATCCGTCATTTGCAGGCTGGCGCCCAAGGAATAATTGATATGATTCTGATCAGGCAAGGTATCGATTCCGGCAAAGAAGGTTTGCCGCTTTTGCTCCAATCGCAGCATGCTGGTCAAATTCCAGGCGCGATCCATGAAATTGTGATTGCGGTAATTGATCTCGCCGCGTGCGCCATTGTTTGAACTGTAACCGGCGCCCAAGGCAAAGCGCTGCGATTGGGCTTCCGTCAGCATGACCTGAACGGGAACGGACTGATGCTGCGTGATATCCGGCGTAATACTGACCGAAACGGTGCTGAATTGCGGGCCTCTCTGTAACGCGATCTGAAAACGGTGCAGCAAATCGCGCCGGTAAATGTCGCCTGCCTGGAACGGCGCGAGAGGGGAGATCCGTGCCGGATCATAGCGTTCCAGTCCGGTAATCTGTATTTCACCCAAATAAAAAACGGGCCCGGAATCAATCGTGATGGAGAGATCTGCGCGGGCATTGTCCGCATCGATGCTCGCCTGGCTGGCGGTAATGGCCGCTGCCGCGAACGCTTCTTGCGTTATATCGGCTATTAAATCCGCTTTGGCTTGTTCCCACTCCGCGGAACGGAACGGTAAGCCTGTTTTCAACGGCCAGGCGGCGCGAAGTTGCTCGATGCGTGCGCGGTATTTTTCATTTTCCCGGCTGATTTCACCGAGAAACGTAATGGAAACGGCGCCAATGCGCGTCAATGCACCGGGGTCGATTGTGATTTCGGGTACTGTGGCTTGATCCCGGGTTTGATGCGATATTGAAAGAGAAGGAGAAAAATAACCTTCGGTTGCCAATAAGCTGCGAATTTCCTTTTGCGTGCGGTATAGAAAAGCCGTTTCCGCGCTGTCATCGGCAAACGGCTCTGCCGGAAATTGAATATACTTGCCAAGAAGCGCTTTGATGTTTTCCGGCGCCGATACGATGACCGCAGCCGTGTCGCGTGCAGTGCCAGCCGTATCCTGCGCCGCCGTGATGGCCGGCAGGATGGCAAGGAGCAGCAGGACTATATGCCGGAAGCGGATATGACCATGATCAGTCTGGAAAAGAATAGCGGGCATGGCCATATGCGTTAAAACCCGCCATGGCGGCGATCCCGTCCGGTTTTTTGCAGTTTTGTCTTTTTGGCGCTTATAAATTGCATGAGTTGAATAGCACAGGACATTGCGCGGGCGGTTATATTTTGAAAATGAATCGGGCAAGCACACTATAACCAATTATTCCGGGTTCACGAATGATAAATGACTCTGTAACACACGCATGTGATCGCCTGAATGTGCTGGATTGCAAGCAATGTCCGCGTCTGGCTGATTTTTTGCAGACGGTGAGAAGCCAATATCCGGACTATCATGCGCGCCCCGTCAGCGCTTTTGGCGATCCGCATCCCAAGCTGCTGATTATCGGGCTGGCACCCGGCATGCATGGCGCTAACCGCACTGGCCGGCCATTTACCGGTGATTACGCAGGGATTCTGCTGTACCGGACATTGCATAAGTTTGGTTTTGCCACCCGGCATGAATCGGTTTCGGCCGATGATGGGTTGCAACTGACGGGGTGCCGCATCACCAATGCCGTTAAATGCCTGCCGCCGGAAAATAAGCCGGTACCGCAGGAAATCAGGCAATGCAATCGTTATCTTGCAACAGAATTGAATGTGTTTGCGCAGCAAGGCGGAAGGGCATTGCTCGCGCTGGGCACCATTGCGCATCAAGCGGTATTGATGGGCTTGCAGCTTAAATTAAAGGATTATCCGTTTGGCCACGGCCGGATTCATGATTTGCCGCCGGGAAATGGCTTGAGACTTTATGACAGCTATCATTGCAGCCGCTACAATACGCAAACCAAACGCCTGACGGCGGAAATGTTTGAGCAGGTATTCGATAAAATCGCTGCCGATATGCAATCGTAGCAACATTATTAACAAGGAGAATGGGATATGCCGTACGTCAATATCCGCGTGGCTGGAACCTTGACACGCGAACAGAAGAAACAGATTGCCGAAGAACTGACCGATACGCTCGAGCGCGTCGCCAGGAAACCGAGATCGTATACCTATATCAGTTTTGACGAAATTCCCGATGAAAACTGGGCGGTTGCGGGAAAACTGCTCGACAGCGAGGACTAGGCAGTTTGTCGAACAGCGCTTTTAACGCCAGGGAATTCTGTGCCGGTCTGCCGCTGCAGCCGGGTGTTTATCGCATGATCAACGGCAAGGGCGAAGTGATTTACGTCGGCAAGGCGGTGAGTCTCAAAAAGCGCGTTTCCTCCTATTTCCAGAAAAGCAACCTGGGACCCAGAACCCGGCTGATGGTGTCGCAAGTGACCGGTATTGAAACGACGGTCACGCGCTCCGAGGCCGAAGCGCTGCTGCTGGAAAACAATCTGATCAAAAGTCTCAAACCGCGCTACAACATTCTGTTCCGGGATGATAAGTCCTATCCGTATGTGATTCTGAGCGGTCATGATTTTCCCCGGCTGGGGTTTTATCGCGGCGTGCTGGACAAATCGCATCAGTATTTCGGGCCGTATCCCAATGCCGGCATTGTGCGTGAAAGTATCCAACTGCTGCAGAAAATATTCCGGCTGCGTACCTGCGAAGACAGTGTGTTCAGCAACCGTACCCGTCCCTGCCTGCTGTACCAGATCAAGCGGTGCAGCGGTCCGTGTATCGGGCAGATCGGTCAGCAGGAATATCAAGCCGATGTCAGGAATGCCGAATTGTTTTTGCAGGGCAAACAAACCGAAGTGATAGAAGTGATCGCAGCCAGGATGCAGCAGGCGTCGGAACGCATGGAATACGAACAGGCGGCGGCGTTGCGCGATCAGATTCAGGCGTTGCGCAAGATCCGCGAGAAGCAGTTTGTCGACAGCGGCAAGGCGCTGGATGCCGATGTCGTGGCCTGCGCCATGATGAACGACGGTTCCGGCAAGGTATGCGTCAATCTGGCGATGATCCGGGGCGGGCGGCATTTGGGCGATAAAAGCTTTTTCCCGCAGAATGCCGATGACTGCACATCAGCCAGCGTTGTTGAGGCATTCCTGGCGCAGCATTATTTGAACCGGAGCGCGCCGCCGCTGATCATTCTGAGTGAGAAAATCGAACGGGAAGTATTGCAGGCATTGTTGACCGAGCAATGCGGCCATAAAATTATCCTGCAGCTCAATCCCGCCGGGGAAAAGCGCGCATGGCTCAACATGGCGGTTGAAAATGCCCGCTTGGCCCTGAAACAGATGCTGAGCCGTCAGGCCAGTCAGGAAAAGCGGCTGCAGGCGTTGCAGCAGGCATTGCATATGCCCGGGTTGCAGCGCATTGAATGTTTTGACATCAGTCATACACTCGGGGAAGCCACCGTGGCATCATGCGTGGTGTACGATAATTTTGCCATGCGCAATAACGAATACCGCCGCTACAACATCGAAGGCATCACACCGGGCGATGACTATGCCGCAATGCGCGCAGCGTTAACGCGGCGCTATCAGAAAGTGGCCGGCGGCGAAGGGCAGTTACCGGACCTGATTTTGATCGACGGCGGCAAAGGGCAGGTTACAGCAGCGCAGGAAGCCTTGCAGGAACTGGGCATTGCCGATGCCAATTTGCTGGGCGTGGCCAAAGGCGAAGAGCGTAAACCCGGATTGGAGCAATTGATTTCTCCGCTACTGCAAAAGCCGTTACAATTGCCGGGTGAACATGCCGCATTGCACCTGATACAGCAGATCCGCGATGAAGCGCATCGCTTCGCCATTCAGGGTCACCGCGGCCGGCGCGCCAAAGCGAGAACCAGTTCCAGTCTGGAAACCATCAGCGGCGTGGGCGCCAAGCGCAGACAGCGGCTGCTGGGCCGGTTTGGCGGATTAAAAGGCGTGCTGACCGCCAGTATTGAAGAATTGCAGCAAACAGAAGGAATCAGCCGCAAACTGGCGGAAAAAATATACAAGGAATTACATTAATTTTCAGTTTTGCATCGCAATCCGGACCGCCATCCCTTTTAATCATTCAGTTTCAGTCACAATCATGCCTTACAATTTACCTAATCTACTCACATGGCTGCGCATACTCGCCATTCCGCTATTTGTCGGCATTTTCTATTTGCCGCATTCCTGGCTGTCGCCGGCTAATCAGAATCTGGTAGCCACCTTGATTTTTGCCGGTGCGGCCATTACCGACTGGCTGGATGGCTATCTGGCGCGCATCCTGAATCAAACCTCGGCGTTCGGCGCGTTTCTGGATCCGGTTGCCGACAAATTGATGGTTTCCGCGGCATTGATCGTGCTGGTGTACCTGGGGCGGCTGGATGCGCCGATCGCCCTGGTCATCATCGGGCGGGAGATTACCGTATCGGCGCTGCGCGAGTGGATGGCGCAGATCGGGCAAGCGAAAAGCGTTGCGGTATCCTTCCTCGGTAAAATCAAAACCACGTCACAAATGATCGCCATCCCTTTGCTGCTTTACCATGAGAATATCGGCGAGCATTTCAATCCGCAGGAAATCGGCACATGGTTTATTTATATTGCCGCGGTTTTAACGCTGTGGTCGATGTTCTATTACCTGAAGGCAGCGTTGCCGCAGGCGCTTAAAGACGAGAAGAGAGAAGCGGAATGATGAAAAACTTAATCCCAACGGTCATGAATGAAAATATGGATTGATGCGGATGCATGCCCTGTCGTCATTAAGGAAATCCTGTTCAGAGCGGCCGAAAGAACCCGGCGGCATTTAATACTGATTGCCAACCATCCGGTATATATTCCGCCATCGCCATTCATCCGGATGTATCAAGTCGAATCCGGATTTGATGTGGCTGATAATGAAATTATCAAGCGATTGGAATGCGGCGATCTGGTGATTACCAGCGATATTCCATTGGCTGCGGAAGTCATCCGCAATGACGGCTTGGTGCTGAGTCCGCGCGGCGAGCTGTATACCCGGGAAAATATCGGCGCGCGCCTGAGCATGCGCGATTTTATGGAAGCTTTGCGCAACAGTGGCGTTGATACCGGCGGTTTGTCCACCTTGAGTCAGAATGACCGCAAGATGTTTGCCAATCAATTGGATAAATTGCTGGCGCAATAAAATTCGCACAACCGGGAAAATTACAATTCCACTTCTGATATTTTTGCTGTAACAGTAAAGCCGGATTGCTGGCGGATTTTACCCGGCAGCCTGGCAGTCTCCTTCTTCATATCTTCTGCAGGAATGAAACGGGTTCAATCCGGTCCGGGTTTCATGAATCATTCTCTCCTGGCGGATAAGCATCATTGACCGGCAGCGTGGTCATTACTTCAAGTCCCTGATAGCAATCGGCGTTGTGCAACGATTGCCGCAGGATTCCCGGTCCGGGCGGAAAATTTTTAAAAATTTGCAGCAATGTAATAATTTGTAGTGTACTATTGGTGCCGTAGTGGTTTATTTTAGATACTACATATAGTGGTTTTGAGAGGAAATGCTATTTCATTGAATCAATGGAAATTTATTATTCTCTCGGATGAATAATCAGTCAGGAGGGATCATCGATGCAGCTTGCGACAGAACACACCAACCTCAAACCTGTTTCCGGAAATCCAAGTGTTATGGATATACCCGCGCAGAATTCCCGTTTTTCCCAGCATAGAGTCATCCGCCGTAACGGCGCGGTGGTTGCGTTTGAGCCGGGCAAAATCACGGTTGCGATGACCAAGGCTTTCATCGCGGTCGATGGCGGTCAGGGCGCCGCATCGGTGCGGGTGCGCGAAGTGGTTGCCGGTCTGACCAACGATGTGGTGAACGCTTTGCTGCGCCGCCAGCCGGATAGCGGCACTTTTCATATTGAGGATATTCAGGATCAGGTCGAACTCGCATTGATGCGTTCGGGTGAGCATGATGTTGCACGGGCTTATGTGCTGTATCGCGAAGAGCGTGCGCGTGAAAGGGCCAGGCTGAAACAGAAATCCGCCGGCGAAACCGCGGCGGAAACACTCTATGTGGTGGATAACGGGCAAAGGGCGCCCCTGGATATGGCGAAGTTATCCGCATTGATCGAGTCTTCGTGTGCCGGATTGGGAAAGGCCGTCGATCCTGCATTGATTTTGAAAGGCACCTTAAAGGATTTGTATGACGGCGTGCCGCTGGATGAGGTCAGAAAATCCGTGATTCTGTCCGCGCGCGTGTTGATCGAAAAGGATCCTGACTACAGCCATGTCACGGCGCGATTATTGTTGCATAACATGCGCCATGAAGTGCTGGGCGAGGAGGTCTCGCAGCAGGCGATGCAGTCACGGTATCAAGACTATTTCCCGGCCTTCATTAAACGCGGTATTGAAGCCGAATTGCTCGATCAGCGCCTGGCGCAGTTCGACCTGGCGCGCCTGGCCGAGGCGCTGGACGCCGGACGGGATCTGCAATTTGATTATCTGGGTTTGCAGACGCTGTATGACCGGTATTTCCTGCATATCAAGGAACAGCGCATCGAATTGCCGCAGGCTTTCTTCATGCGTGTGGCGATGGGCCTGGCGCTGAATGAAATCGACCGGGAAGCGCGCGCCGTGGAGTTTTATCAGGTGTTATCCAGCTTTGATTTCATGAGCTCGACACCGACCTTGTTCAATTCCGGCACTTGCCGCTCGCAATTATCCTCGTGTTATCTCACCACGGTGCCGGACGATCTGGACGGTATCTATGAGGCCATCAAGGAGAACGCCTTGCTGGCCAAATACGCGGGCGGACTGGGTAACGACTGGACATCGGTGCGCGCCATGGGTGCGCGCATCAAGGGCACCAACGGCAAATCGCAGGGCGTGGTGCCGTTCCTCAAAGTGGTATCGGATACGGCGGTGGCCGTCAACCAGGGCGGCAAGCGCAAGGGCGCGGTATGCGCTTATCTGGAATGCTGGCATCTGGATATCGAGGAATTTCTGGAATTGCGCAAAAATACCGGCGACGACCGGCGCCGCACGCACGATATGAATACCGCCACCTGGATTCCCGATTTGTTTATGAAACGGGTCATGGACGGCGGTGACTGGATATTGTTTTCGCCTTCGGATGTGCCGGATTTGCACGACAAATTCGGCCAGCAATTTGAACAGGCGTATCTCGCTTATGAAGCCAGGGTTGAGCGCGGCGAGCTGCCGCTGTACAAGAAAATCCCGGCGGTGCAGTTGTGGCGCAAGATGCTGACCATGCTGTTCGAGACCGGGCATCCGTGGATCACTTTTAAGGATCCGTGCAATATCCGCTCGCCGCAGAATCATGCCGGCGTGGTGCACAGTTCGAATTTATGCACGGAAATCACGCTGAATACCAATGACAAGGAGATTGCCGTGTGCAATCTGGGGTCGGTCAATCTGGTCGCGCATCTGAAGGATGGCGCGCTGGATGTGGACAAATTGAAGCGCACGATCGGTGTTGCCATGCGCATGCTGGATAACGTCATCGATATCAATTTCTATGCCGTGGCCAAAGCCAGAAACGCCAATCTCAAGCACCGCCCGGTCGGATTGGGGATCATGGGATTCCAGGATTGCCTGCACCAACTGGGTATTCCGTATGGCTCGAACGAAGCGGTGGAATTTGCCGACCGTTCGATGGAAGCAGTGGCTTACCAGGCTTACTGGGCTTCGACCGAATTGGCCGAGGAGCGCGGTCACTACAGCACCTACAGGGGCAGTTTGTGGGATCGCGGCATTCTGCCGCTCGATACGCTGGAAATTCTGCGCCAGGAGCGCGGCGGCTTTGTCGAAGCGGATTTATCCGCCACGCTGGATTGGGATGCATTGCGTCAGCGCATTAAGGAACACGGCATGCGTAATTCCAACTGCCTGGCGATCGCGCCGACCGCCACGATCTCCAATATCGTCGGTGTTTCAGCCAGCATTGAACCGACTTATCAGAATCTGTACGTCAAATCCAATTTGTCCGGTGAATTCACGATTGCCAATAAATCCCTGGTGAATGATCTGAAAAAGCTCAATCTTTGGGATGAAGTCATGATTGCGGACCTGAAATATTTTGACGGCGCGATCAGCAAAATCGACCGCATCCCGGAAAATATCCGCACCCTGTACGCGACTGCATTTGAGATGGACCCGCTGTGGCTGATCGAAGCGGGCGCGCGGCGGCAAAAATGGATCGATCAATCGCAATCGCTGAATATTTATATGGGGGGCGTGTCCGGCAAGAAACTGGATGAAACCTATAAACTGGCGTGGTTGCGCGGTCTGAAAACCACCTATTATCTACGCTCGATGGGCGCCACCGCGGCGGAAAAATCGACCGTGCGCGCAGGATCGTTGAATGCCGTGCCTGCCGATGGCGGAGTCGTTAAGGCGGCGGTGGAAGTATCCACGGTTGAAATCAAATATTGCGCGATCGATGACGAAAGCTGCGAATCCTGCCAATAATCCCAATATCCCAATATAAGGAGTTTACGATGCTGACATTTGAAGACGAATCACCTAAGGAAAAGCCATCAATCCCGGGTTTGGACGCGCCGCTGCAAGGACTGTTTAAGGAATCCCATACTGCCGCGGATGAGCCAGCCGTTGCGGGCAGCGCCAACCGCCGTATTGCGGTGGAAGATAAGCAAATCATCAATTGCAATGCGGATGTGAATCAATTGGTGCCGTTCAAATACAAATGGGCCTGGGATAAATACCTCGGCGCCTGTGCGAATCATTGGATGCCGCAGGAAATCAGCATGAGCCGCGATATTGCATTGTGGAGGGATCCGAACGGTTTGACCGAAGATGAGCGCCGCCTGGTCAAGCGTAACCTGGGTTTCTTTGTCACGGCGGATTCATTGGCGGCGAACAACATCGTGCTGGGCACGTACCGTCACATCACCAATCCGGAATGTCGCCAGTATTTGC
>CAZDYN010000029.1:0-13358 GCA_964509635.1 uncultured Nitrosomonas sp.
TATTAATCAAAAGGCCAGTGAGGGCACGTGTCAATTTATGAAATATTCGGGTTAAGACGTTTGATTTTTCATGGCAGAGAAAGCCGAGATGCGGAGATTTTAATAAATCTTTTTAATGACCGGATCAATAAGGCGGTTCGTTTTCCAATAAACCCAGGAATCCGCCTGATTGGTGCTTCCACAACTGCGCGTAGAGCTGATTATTGGCAATGAGTCTGGCGTGACTGCCTTGTTCGACGATATGACCCCTATCAAATACGATAAGCCGGTCCATGGCGGCGATGGTGGAGAGACGATGTGCGATTGCGATCACGGTTTTGCCTTTCATGAGTTGATACAGACTTTGCTGAATGCCGGCCTCGACTTCGGAATCCAATGCCGATGTGGCCTCATCCAGTACCAGGATGGGCGCATTTTTTAACAGCACGCGGGCTATTGCGATGCGTTGCCGTTGCCCGCCGGAGAGTGTGACGCCGCGTTCGCCAACGTGGGCATCGTAACCTGTGCGGCCTTTGATATCCCGCAATCGCAGGATGAATTCATGCGCCTGGGCTTGTTTGGCCGCGGCAATCATTTGCGCTTCCGTGGCATCCGGCTTGCCAAACAGGATGTTGTCGCGCACCGAACGATGCAGCAGTGAAGTATCCTGTGACACCATGGCAATATTGGCGCGCAAGCTGTCCTGGGTGACTGTGCGGATATCTTGACTGTCGATGGTGATACTGCCTTGCTGGACATCATAGAAACGCAATAGCAGGTTTACGAATGTCGATTTGCCCGCGCCCGAGCGGCCGACGATGCCGACTTTTTCACCGGCTGCGATATGCAGATTGAGGCCGTTGAAAATGCCCAATGATTCCTGGTAATCCGAGTGGTAAGAAAAGGTAACCTGATGAAAATGAATCGCACCTTGATGCACGTGCAGTTCTTTGGCATCGGGTGTGTCGGTGATGATTTGCGGTTTGGAAATGGTATTGATGCCGTCTTGCACGGTGCCCATGTTTTCAAACAGAGTGTTGACTTCCCACATGATCCAGTGGGACATGCCGGTCAGGCGGATGGATAAGCTCATGACAATCGCAATCGCCCCCGGGCTGATATCGCCTTGCAGCCATATCATGAGACCCAGTGCGCCAGTTGCAAACACCATCAGCATATTAATCGTCCAGACGCAATAATTCAGGCCGGTTGCCAGCCGCATTTGCGGGTGCACGGTGGCCATGAATTCTTCCATGCCGGCTTTGGCATAAGCGGATTCCCGCCGGCTCCCGGAGAACAGCTTGAGCGTCAGGATGTTGGTGTAACTATCGACAATGCGTCCGGTCATGAGCGCGCGTGCATCGGCTTGCAGGGTGGAGACCTGTTTTAAGCGTGGAACAAAATACGACAGAATGCCGATATATAAAAATAACCAAACCACTAAAGGCCAGCACAATACCGGATCTGCATTGATGATCAGGAAAAAGGTGGTGGTTAGATAAACCGTGACAAACAGCATGACATCGAGCAGTTTCAGCACGGTTTCGCGGACCGCGAGTGCGGTTTGCATGACCTTGGTGGCAATCCGTCCGCTGAATTCATGCTGGAAGAATGCGTAGCTCTGGTTGAGCAGGTAACGATGTGACAACCAGCGCACGCGCATGGGGAAATTGCCCATTAATGTCTGGTTGATCATCAAGGCATGCATCAGCACTATCAGTGGAATCCAGATCAAAATGAAAATTGACATGCCGAGCAAGGTTGGCCATTCGGTTTCGAGGAAATGTTCGGTTTTCTTTTCCGCCAGCCAATCGACCATCTGTCCGAGCACACTGTAGAGCATGGCTTCACTGATGGCCAGGAGTGTGGTCAGCAGCGCGAGTAACACCAGGTGAGGTTCAATCCCGCGAATATAGTGCCGGCAGAACTGATAGAGTCCTTTGGGCGGTTCAACCGGATGCTCCGGCGGGTAAGGATTGATCAAGCGCTCGAAGAAACCGAACATAGTCTGAGTGCCTCTAAAAAATCAAAATGCTAACTAAATCGAGATGTGGATATAAAATACTGATGCAACATAGAGTGACATGCAAAGAGACATTTTTTTACCGGCAACAAAGTTATAGTAACGAAATTAGGATCTTGGTTAACTTAACTGCTGCTCAACTGCTCGAATATTCTGAATCCGGCCACATAAGTGCCAATGGCCGAACCCAGTGTGGATAAGATGAAAATCAGCAAGATGCGCGTCACCTGATTACTCCACCAGCCTTTCAAGCTGGTTGTGTCGGTTCTGAGCCGGTTAAAGTCACTGACCTTGGGTTTGCGTAAATAAGCTTCTACCGCTGCGACTACCATGCCGGCGCCGATGGTCGGATTGAGCGATGTCAGGGGGGCGGCCAGGAAAGCGGTCAGAATCGAAAGCGGGTGGGCAAATGCAATCGCTGCTCCCAATGCGGAAAGCCCGCCGTTGATGATGATCCAGTCAAGCACCATGGCGGTACCCAGTTCCGGACTGCGCATAAAGCCGATGGCAAAGCCTGTCAGAATGAGTGCAACAATCATCCAAGGGATGTACTTGATCCATTTGGATGGCGCGGGAATGGTATCCAGTTGCGCAATGCGTTCATTGGGATCGGTAATGCTGCGGGCTTCAAGTTGCCGCACCATGCCGTTCAAGTGCCCGGCACCGACCACGGCCAGGATATGCCGGTAGTTACTTTCTTCGCATTCTTTGAGAAGGCGGGCGGACATGTATTCGTCCCGCTCACTGATCAGCGGATGGAATAAGTCTTGCTCATTTTCCGCAAACTGTGAGAAAGAGCTTTCCAATACATCGCCTTCTTTTAATTTCTCAATTTCCGCCGTGCTGAATTTCTCCTGGCTGATGACACTGGCGAGCAAGCCGGCAAACAAATTAAAGCGCTTCCACCAGGGAACATTATGATAAATCCTTTTCATGGTCGTGCCGATTTCACGGTCTATCAGTAAAACCGGCAATTGGGCTGTTTGCGCATCCTTGATTGCGACGCGCATCTCGGCCCCCGGTTCAATGCCAAACTGTTCCGCCATGCGTTGCTGGAAAGCGCCTAATGCAAGACTGGCGGCGACCATGCTGGCCTGGCCGTTTTTGATTACCTGGAATAAATCCATTCTGGCCATGGCATCGGGATTTACGATGACTTTGTGCCGGCTGGGACATAATTCAACCGCTACGGCATCATAATCTCCCGTGGCGATCAACTCCTGAACCTTGTCTGCGCTGGCTTTTGAGACGTGTGCAGTGCCCAGTAGTGTAATGTTGCAATGATTGACTTTAACGGTTCTGAGCGGTTCGGTCTGTGTGTTGTGCTCACCGGATAGTGCAGCGGTTTGTTCTTCTAATTTAACCATTGATTGTTTTATTTTTAAAAATCATAGTGCGTGGATTAGTAATATGAGTATTGCATATATAGAGATTATCACGGTGACCGCTAAAACAAAATTCAGTTTCTGCAGAGGAATGAATGAACGGCAGGCCTTCGTTTGATCGCTTGACGTACTATCTGAATATATAAGTCATTGAAATGGCCATGGGCTGGGACAATTATAGTATGGATGTACTATCAAAAAGGGAGGTGTCTCCCATGTATTTGGAGAAAGCTCAGCTTACAATGCCGACGTAGGGAAATAATTAGAAACTATGGTTGTTAACGAAATAGTCACTTTAGCTGAATTGTTTTTTTAATGGTAATGAGACAGGTTTTTATAAACTCACTTTGGGAGATTCTGAAATGAAAAATAGCTTTAAACTAAAATTGCTGGCGGCGGCTGTTCTGATGGCAAGCGGTGCTGCTCATGCAGGTTCGGCATATTTGAATGGCGTAGCTACAGGTGGAGATGGTTCGGCAGGGAATGCATATAACATGGGTGCAGTCGGTGCATCTCCCAGTGTGCTGTGGGTAAATGTAGGCGCTCCCGCCAATAGCTTCTTCGAAGAATATGCCAACTTTACTATTCCGACCCTGTCATCCGTCAGTGGTGTCGGTAATACCTATGCGTTAAATTTCTTTGGTAAGAACGTTTTAGAAATTACCGGTTTGACGATTGAAGTATGGGATAGTACTCATCCAAGTGGTAATACATTGTTTGCTACTTTCTCGGGTGACAATGTGATGAACGCTATCGGTAATTTGGCTGCTGGTCAATATCACCTGGATATCAGTGGCTATATCGGCCCTAATGCCATGGGCGGGCAATATTCAGTCGCATTACAGGCATTACCTGTTCCAGAACCGGAAACATATGCTATGTTGCTGGCTGGTTTGGGTTTGATTGGTTTTTCGGTACGCCGCCGTAAATTAGTTTAATTAAAGCTTGGTATATTAAGCCACAGAGAAAAGGTATTTCTCTGTGGCCTTTTTGTTTTCTGTGGATACGTAACATAGTGGCCAATTTTTAGCGAAAATTAAGTTATTTGGTTAATCCAACCCAAGAAAATTTTTTCTTGGCAAGCTCATGTGGTTCATAACACGCTCTCCCTTTTTGCACACATGATATGTGTCAGTTTAACGGCGGGATTACTTCGATCAATCATCTTGATGTAAGACTGAAAGCCATAATATCGGTGTACAATTCGATAATGGAAGTGTGAGGATAAAGCGCTTTGCCAGTATAAAATTCATGAAGAGGCAGGGGTTATGAAAAGACAAAGTACTACTATTTTTTTTACGGTTGCCATTATGCTATCCGGTTGCGTGGCTTCATCGGAAAATCGTCATGCACCTTATATATCATCAGCGCAATTTCAGACCTATAGCTGTGATGAATTGCTGGCAGAGATTGAACGGATTCAGGACAGAGTCAATCAGTTGACAGGTAAGGCGGATGACAAAACGCCAGCCAAAGATAAATGGATATTGGGCGCGGATTTGTCTCTTTCCTGGGCGGCATTGTTCGCATTGGGGGGAACCAAAGAGCAAGAGGCCGAATATGTGCAGCTAAAAAATGAGTATGATGCGATACAGCAATGGGCAGTCATTAAACAATGCCCTGGTGTAATCCCGCCCGCAGAGAGGCCGCCTGAATTTGATCCCGATCTGGTCGAAACATTGAGGCGGGATACGGTCGCGGGACAACGGTAATTTTCAATGGATAGCGCGTGCCAAAATAAATTGCCGGAAACCGTTGATCATTAGATTTCAGGGGCGGCGATGCCGGGCAAGATAGCGCGGCGTCCAGCCATGCGGGATTTTATGGACAAAATGATAGCGTGCAACGTGGTAACTGGGGTCAAAGCCGTAGAAATTAAGCTGCATGTGACTGAGTTCTTCGTTGCGGTAGCTTTGTAATGGTTTCTGCTGCTCGTCCAATTGGCGCCGAAGTATCTTTTGTTGCAAAAGTACAGGAAACTCTGGTTGGGCAGCAAGGGCTTCGGCGATACACACTATTTTCTTCTTGAAATCTGCTGGATTTAAAGCGAAGCAATCATCAATTAGGCCGATGTCACAGGCTTCTTGGGCATCTATGGGCAAACGGGTTTGTATTAACGATTTTGCATTCGATGTGCTAACCCGGCGTGGCAATAGATAAGTCCAATATTCCGAGCCGTACAGGTTACCCATGCTTTTATAATGCGGATTCAGAATGACGCTTGCACGTGCGAAAATAAAATCGGCGGCCAGTGATAAAAATACGCCGCCGGCACCGGCATTGCCTTGCAGTGCGGCGATGGTGAGCTGCCGGTCACTGGTTATGATGGCTTGAACCAGATCATTCATGGCATTGATGTTGTGCCAGGATTCATCGGCGGGGCTTGTGGCATTTTCGATATGATTGAGATGGATGCCGTTACACCAGAAATCAGATCCTCCCATCAGCACAATAACGCGAACAGTGCTATCAGCCGCTTTCAGGTAAGCTTCCCGCAAACGTTTGCATTGCATGGTATCCATGGCGCCGTTATAAAAAGCAAAATGCAAGTAACCGACCCCATCTTTCTGCTCAAACCAGATATCCCGGTAAGTGTCATGCGGCTCTGCAATAAAAGGATCCAAGGGTATTTCCGGCACTCCGGCAAGGTGGCTTCTCAGAGCGGTTGTGGCCGCCAGCTTGACCGTCAATTCAGCATGGTTTTGATGTTTCAAATGACCAATCCAGATTGCGCCATCCACCGTAGCACGGCAAATGGCATTATTGCGCTGGGCTATAATTGCTCCAGGTTCGCCGGTTAGATTTTCTTCGTTACATGCATCAAACAGATAATAAGATTCACCAAATAGGGTATCCAGTACTCCGGGAAATCCATCGGCGGCATGAATTTTTCTCAAGATTGCAAGGGTTTTATCTTGCCGCCAATCAATGCTGCGGTCGGTTTGCCGGATCGGGGCGTGCAAGCGGCCATATACATCGGAGCGCGAGTAATCCAATGGAACCGGCTGGTATGCGCCGGACTGAAAGCGTGCCACCGCGAGCAGCACAGCAGCGGTTGCAGCTTCAACAATTTCATGGCGGTATAAGCTGCTTTTCCTGGCGAAGCGCAGCGGAAAAACTTCCGCAGCCCAGATATCGCCCGCATCCATTTCCGCATTAGCCTGTAATACCGTCACACCCCATTCTGACCTGTCCTGCATGATGGCCCAATCCAGCGCGGCGGGGCCGCGATCGCCAATAATGCCGGGATGCACGATAAAACAGATATGCTGACGCCAGATTGCTTCCGGGATGGCGCGTTTCAGAAATGGCGCGATAATCAGATCAGGCTGGAACAGTTCGACTGCTTCGCGGGTGACAGCGTCGTTAATGTCGAATTCGATCGATAAGTCGTGTCCGTGCCGGGTCAATTCAACCAACAGGCGTTGTGTCAGGCAGTTGAAACTGTGTGTAAGAAACAGGATTTTCAATGCAAAAGACTTAACAGATGCGCGGAAGCTGTTCGCCGTTTAACCAGTCAACGACACGCCTGCCGCCAAAACGGGTTTGCATTTGCACAAAGCAGTGTGTGTCTTCGATGACTTCGCCGATGATGGCAGCATTGTTACCCAGTGGATGCGTGCGCATCGCACTCAGCAAATCACCGGCATCTTCTGCTGCACAGATCGCAACAAGCTTGCCTTCATTGGCGATATATAATGGATCCAGGCCTAAAAATTCACAAGCTGCCTGGACTTGTTCGCGTATGGGTAACTCATTTTCATAGAGCATCATACCTACCGATGATTGCAGGGCGATTTCATTCAGTGTGGTGGCAACTCCGCCACGCGTCGGGTCACGCAGCACGTGGATGTTTGGTGTCTTGGCGATCATGTTAGCTACCAGATCATGCAACGCGGCGGTATCGGACTCGATGCTGGTCTGAAAAGACAGATTTTCACGCAAGGCCATGACGGCTATGCCATGATCCCCCAGTGTGCCGGATATCAATATCTTGTCGCCTGGCCGTGCCTTTTCCCCGGAGATATGAATTCCTTCAGGTACCATGCCAACTCCCGTTGTGGTGATAAATACGCCATCGCCGCTGCCTTTCTCCACCACTTTGGTATCACCGGTTATAACCGGTACTCGGGCTGCTTGCGACGCTTTGGCCATGGAATCGACGATGAGTTTGAGATCCGCTAGCGGAAAGCCTTCTTCCAGAATAAAGCTGGCAGCCAGATAACAGGGTCTTGCGCCGGACATGGCGATGTCATTGATGGTGCCATGAATCGATAGACTGCCGATATCTCCGCCGGGGAAAAATAGTGGCGTGACAACATGACTGTCGGTAGACATCACCATGCGGCCGTTGAAGCTCCGGAAGCAAGCCTGGTCGTTCATTTGACGTAAAAATTCATTATCCAATGCGGCTACGAACAATTGCTGGATCAATTGCGCCATAGCCCGCCCGCCGCTGCCATGAACCATCTCGATGCAGCCATGTTTCAGGTCAAGTGCACGCGTGTAACCCGGTTTGATTTTACCTGTATTGTGCATTAATTCTTCCGTGCCACGGTTTGATTGCTTTCCCGCAAACGGCCATAGCTATAATGAGCGGCGCAGGCGCCTTCCGATGACACCATGCAGGAACCGATCGGGTTCTCAGGTGTGCAGACTGTGCCGAAAATCTTGCAATCTTGCGGACGTTTGACACCCCGCAAAATAGCGCCACATTCGCAGGCTTTATTATCCGCAATGGATAGTACCGGAACCCGGAAGCGCTGTTCGGCATCAAAACCGGCATAGCTTGATTTGATTTTTAACGCACTGTATGGCACCGATCCCAGGCCGCGCCATTCAAATGTGCGGCGCAATTCGAACACATCGGCCACGAGCGATTGTGCTTTGATATTACCGGCTGGTAAAACTGCGCGAGTAAATTCGTTTTCAACTTCCGCGCGGCCTGTGTTGATTTGGCGTATCAGCATCAATATGGCCTGCATGACATCGAGTGGCTCAAAGCCCGCTATGACGACAGGTTTCTGGAATTCTTCGGCGAAATATTCGTAGGGTTGGCTGCCAATGACAACGGAAACATGTGCCGGTCCGATAAAGCCATCCAGTGGAACGAGGCCGAACTCACGGACTTCCGGTGATTGCAGGATATGGGAGATTGCCGAAGGTGTCAGAACGTGATTGCAAAATACCGTGAAGTTACTCAGACCGAGCGCCTGTGCTTGTTTGATGGCAACAGCCGTAGGCGGGGTGGTGGTTTCGAAACCGATGGCAAAAAATACTACCTGATGTTGCGGATTATTCTGCGCAATTTTTACTGCATCCACGCTGGTATAAACCATACGAACGTCTGCTCCCTGTGCTTTTGCTTTTAACAAACTCATGCCATTGGCAGTCGGTATACGTAGCATGTCTCCGTAACTGCAGAGTATCAATCCCGGCGTTCGCGCCAGTTGAATCGCATTTTCCACACGGCCGATGGGTAAAACGCATACCGGGCAGCCGGGGCCATGAATCATATGAACATTGTCAGGAAGCAGATCGATTATGCCGAAGCGTGAAATGGCATGCGTATGTCCGCCACAAAATTCCATGAAATGGTAATGGCGTTGAGAATCCGCCTCCAATGCGATTTTGGCGGCGATTCGTTGTGCCAGAGCGCCTTCGCGGTATTCGTCGATGTACTTCATGACAGATTGCTCACTTTACATTATTGGGGTCTTGGTTGAGTGCGGATATTTCGGCAAACATCGCCAGTGTGCGCTCTGCTTCTGCCTGATCCAGTTTCTGTAGCGCAAAACCAACATGCACGATGACATAATCACCGGGAATAACATTTTCAACCAATGCCAGCGAAATTTCCTTGCGTATGCCGCTAAGATTTACGATCGCATGATTGTCAGCGGTCACTTGTTCAACATAAGCCGGAATTGCAAGGCACATAGATACTTAATGTGAGTTTATGGGTGCGGAAATTATGACATAATCGGCTACTCCAATTATCAATAGTCTAAAAAGTGATCAAGCAAAATTCTCTTATTCATTATTCAATAATTTTATTGATTGGATTGCTTGGCTTATCAGTCATGCACAATTCGGTTCGAGCTGATAATGGAATATGGATTGACGTAGATACGACTGAGCATACTTTGTCAGTGATGCAAGGCGATACGGTTCAAGCGGTATTCAAGAATGTAGCTATTGGGCGTTATGGCACTACCTGGTCCAAAATGACCAGGGATGACAAAACACCATTAGGTAGATTCAGGATTGGCTGGGTTAATGAGAAGAGCCGTTACTATCGTTTTTATGGCTTGAATTATCCCAATCTTGATACGGCAAAACGTGCGCTGGATGAAAACAGGATTAATGAAGAAACCTGGTTATCGATATTGGAAGCAAAAAGTAGAGGAAGAGCGCCGCCGCAGAATACACCTCTTGGAGGCCATATTGGTATACATGGAATCGGCAGGGGTGATCAAGAGATTCATCATCAATACAATTGGACAAACGGTTGTATTGCGTTAACAAATGAACAAATCGACCAGCTTGGTAAATGGATCAAACCCGGTATATTGGTGAATATCCGCTAACCTTATCTATGAGTATTGCTATAGATGTTTGATTATTTGTTTGTTGTTAATTACTTGAATGCAAGCTCGTGAGTGAATTTGTTCAATTTATTAGTTACTTATCGAGTGACTTGTTGTATTTATGTCTAAATAGTTTGTAAATTTGTCACAGAATCCATTTATTTTGCAGAAAAAATCAGATAAGATTCCGATGCGTTGCTAATACTTAGGTATCAGTAGCTAGTAAAGTGGTGGATGTTTGTGCGTATTGAATAGAAAGAATAAACAACTGAGGAGATCGGAATGAAAGGAAAAATCCAGCATCCAGTTCGTATGTTAACACTGGCAGCAATAGCAGGTGCTTTTATTGGACTAACAGGCTGTGCAACTACAGGTCAATTAGAAGAGCATGAAGCCAAAGTGAGTGCAGACATAGCATCAGCTAAAGCTGATGCAGCAGCTGCTAAAGCAGAAGCTGCTGCTGCCAATGCCAAAGCAAATGATGCGCTGCGTGTCGCTGATGAAGCAAACAGACGCTCAATGGACACAGAATCCAAAATTGATCGTATGTTTAAGAAAGCGATGCATAAGTAGCCTTAAAGCAGCAGGTTTTATACCCATAAAAAACCCCTCAATAGAGGGGTTTTTTATGGGTATTTTATTTTTCCAGAGACCCAACAGACTAATGGTCGTTTTGTGTATGAAGTTGTGTCTGAGAGCGTGAGTTTGAGATTAGAACAGGTATGCCGCTTTTTTCCATTATTGCTTGATTTAGAACTTCCTGATCAATCTCAAAGTCTACAGGAATACTTTTCTTGCTGCTGTTGAGTGCAAGAAAATCATTAATTGCGGCGACTGCCATCTGTTTGTAGTTGGTGTATTTTGCTTCATCCTCTTCCAGCGGTGGATGAAGTTCAATGAAAAGTGAATCCAGTAACCAGCCGAGTTTAATGGGCTGATTAACTATTTGTATTTGGGTGCCAATTGGGACTTTATCAAAGAGCGCTTCAATGTCTTCCGGATACATACGGACACATCCTGCTGAAACGCGCATCCCAACACCAAATGGCTTGATAGTGCCATGTATTAAATAACTGCCGCTTCCGATACTCAAGCGCATGGCATGACGGCCTAATGGATTAGTTGGGCCAGGAGGGACTATGCTAGGGTAAGGTGGTTCACCATTAGCTATTCTATCCATCTGAAGGGATTTTGGGGGTATCCAGGTAGGGTCTTTCTTTTTCTCAACTATTTTTGATGTCCCTAGTGGGGTTACCCAGTCCATTCTCCCGATTCCCACTGGATGTGTGATAACCACAGGCTTTTCTCCCTTTTGAGGTTCGGGGAAGTAATATATTCTCATTTCCGGTAAATTAAGTACTAAATCCTTACGGTCGGCTTGAGGAATGATATAACGGCTTGGCAAGATAACTGTTGCGCCATCTTCAGGTAACCAGCGATCAACCTTGGGATTTGCCAATAAAATTTCAATCTGGCCGATATCGTATTGACGTGCTATATCTAATAGTGTTTCAGCTCTACTTGCCTGCGTAGTTCGTATTTGACCGAAAATATCGATACCAGACGGCGGGAGCACCCATGCTTCGGCTCTAATAGCGGAAACAGTGGTTAGATTAATTATGGCAATAACAATATATGGGAGAAGTCTATGATAAATCATGTCTTGCAATATGAGCCTAGTTTTGCATGGATTAAAGTAAATAACATAATAACTGAAATTTTCTGATCGGAAATGGGAAAAACAGGTATAGACCTGGCGGGGTTTAACAAAAATGAATCTTGCAAGAATCAATTCAGGATTAATTGGTATGTCGAATGCTGATTTCTAGAGTGATTTTTTTCTGATTTGTGGTATCGCAGAGTGGTTCTAACTGTTTGATAATTAGTTATATGTTGTGGTGATGTGAAAATGAATATTTTCATGTGGCCTGTTCATCAACTTCTCTCAAAACCGGATCAGTAATAAATTGGATTTGTGAGTCTAAGGTGATTCGTGGGAGGAGGGATGTCAGCTTTATTGAGAGTAAATATAAAAAATATAGTCAGAAAAACAACAAGCCTGTTGTTTGGATGCAACAAAATTGTTGTTGAATTTATAAAAACCACTCGTTTTTCTTGCAGTACGCTTCTGTGTTGGGCACAATCAAATCAAACCTCCCAATCCGGGGGGTCCGAACAAGCGGGGTGCATTCCACCGGAGTGTAGTAAGGCAAAAAATAGGACGGCCCCAGTCGTTTTAACATTAAAGGAGAACTTCCGTATGAAGAAGAAACTTATTTCGTTGGCAGTAGCCAGTGCACTTGCAGTTCCGATGGTTGCGTCAGCACAAGGAACAAATGTGACACTTTTTGGTAGCGTGCAAGCCGAATACGCTACAGTGAATCGTGAAGGTCAAAGCAGTCAAGCTCATATTGGTGATGATACAGGTCGTTCAAGATGGGGTATGCATGTTACTGAGAATCTGGGCGCCGGCTTAAAAGCCAAAGCACATGTTGAGTATGGTTTTAGTACGGGTAGTGGTGCTTTGGGTATCGTCCGTGAACGTTGGGTTGCTTTGGCCAATGACAACTGGGGTGAAGTAAAATTTGGTCGCGTACAATCACCATTTAAAGATTTTGCCGGTGGTATGACGATTGATCCGTTTGCATATACCACGCTCCAAGCTTCGGGTAGCGGCGGTACTATGAGTGCGTCGGCCAATGGTCTGGGTTCGGGGGCAAATGGTTTTGTAAACAGCGCGGTACGTTATGATTCACCAAAAGTTGAAGGTTTCAGTTTTTCAGGCTTGTTAATGCCGGGTGATTCCAACAGATTGGATCCAGCAAATGTTATTGCTCCATCAAGCACTTTTGCTGGCAGTCAATCAAATTCCGGTGGTGAGGATGGCGAGTGGGATTTCCAAGTTGCCGGTAAATATGATACACAAGTACAAGGTCATAATTTAGCCGTGTTTGGTGGATATTCACGCGATAATCTCAGTACCCGTCAACGCACCGGTAATACAGGTTATGCGCCTCTGGTTAATAACGAACATGTATGGCGAGGTGGCGCATCATGGGGTTATCAGCAATTCAGACTCAGCGGTCAATATGAAAATATCAACAATGCAGTTGGTGCTGCTACCTGTACCACTGCTGGTGCGTTAGGTAATCCGGCAACAGGTGCAGTCGATTCACGTGGACAATGTAATTCCGCAATGCACTGGGGTGGTGATGGTAATCTCTGGTTCGCAAGTGGCCAGTATGACTGGGGTAATACTACTTTTGTTGCTCAAGGCGGTATGACAAACGCTCATGCAATTGGTGCATTAGCAAAACGTGAAGTAAGCAGCTTTACGGTTGGTGCAATCCATAATCTCAGCAAACGCTCCAGCTTATTTGG
>CAZDYN010000030.1:0-13331 GCA_964509635.1 uncultured Nitrosomonas sp.
ATTGGTTGGCACAACCAGATTGCGCACGAATTCGCTGAACTTGATCACTTTGACCGGGCCTACCGCAATATCCACCGTACGGCGCATGAAATTGAACAGACCGATACGCAGCAATCGCGCAAACCGCTCATTGATGATCTCGTAAGTCGGCATTCGTCCACGAACAATGCGTTCCTGCGTAGCAATGTTATAGGACCGGACACCACCCTTCTCTTCTTCCTCCTGCGCCTCATCGCTTTCACCCGTAGCGCCTTTGAGAAGTGCATCAACCTCATCCTGTGAAAG
Source organism: uncultured Nitrosomonas sp. (assembly GCA_964509635.1). Classification (GTDB taxonomy): domain Bacteria; phylum Pseudomonadota; class Gammaproteobacteria; order Burkholderiales; family Nitrosomonadaceae; genus Nitrosomonas. The sequence continues at coordinate 286 of CAZDYN010000030.1, forward strand.
GAAATCTTCAGCCATGGGTGTTTTACTGAATCACAAATGATGTGAACAATACTTCCAGCACATCTTCATCCAGTTCCGATGAGCTCACGGATTGTTTAATTGCATCGGCAATCTGCTGGCTTAACTGTTGTTTCCCTGCAATGCTGGTAATTTCCGCTGATTTCTTACTGGAAAGCAGCATCAGAATGCGGTTACGGATATCCGGCATTTGCTTGGCAATTTCCTGCACGATAGGCGTTTCCCTGGTTTTCACGGTTAACCCGACTTGCAGATATTGATTATTCTCTTCCGGTTGAAGATTAACGGTAAAAATATCCAGGTCCACGAATGTTGTCGGTTTTGCTTTAGGTTTTACCGGTTCCGATTCCCCATCGTCCGACATTTTCATGAAATACCATGCGCCGCCGGCACCTGCGCCAATAGCGATGACAGCTATCAAGATAATAATAATCAAGCCCTTCTTGCTTTTCTTGCCTTCCGGCGCAGCTGGTGTTCCGCTAGGTTTTGACATTCAGCTCAACTCCTTATTTGATGGGATTCATTATCTTCGACCAGACAATAAATCGATATCACAAATAACAGTGAAATAATGTCGTTATTTCCAGCTACAAAAATCAATCGGAAATCCGGCAAGAATTGATTGATTCCCTATTTCCGGACGGGAGAAATTCACACAGCTTGGCTGGTTGAGCTTATTACAGATAAAGGAAATTCTGAATAACTGTCATTTCGAGTATAACGAGAAATCTATCAAACTGATTAACAAAGATTCCTCACTTTGTTCGGAATGACATATGAGGCTTATTCAGAGTTTCCTAAAGAAGAGAATCGGGAAAATCATATGAACAGTTGGAGAATATCATCCATTACACTATCAAAATCCGATAGCGTAATGGATGATGTATAAAAATTTGATCGTTGAAAAACTCAGCAAGCCGCCCCTCTGATTATCAAGCATAGGTATTAACAATACCTTGATGCCTGACCGGCACAGCAGTTGCTTCAATTTGCCCCGGGTTCTCCGGTCTTGCGCCAATCGCAGTGCTATCGCCTTTTGCAGAATGATAGGCCTGCTGCTGCCGGCTTTCTTGCTGGAATGAATCCGCGCCAACCATCACATTACCCAATTGAATACCGCTTTCAGCCATCATTTCCCGTAATTTGGGCAAAGCCGCTTCAATAGCTTCTCGCACTGCCAAGTGGGGAGATACAAATTGTGCTGTCGCCTGATCCTGCGTGATACTTATCATGACTTCGACAGGGCCGAGATGCGCCGGATTCAAGCGGATTTCAGCGACTTGATGCTGCTGGGAAGTCAGCCAAACCACTTTCTGCGCAAACTCTCCTCCCCACTTTGGCTGACCAACGGGAAGCTCAACCTGGATATCCTGCGGCACGGCACTCAACGAAGTGGAAGAAGCCGTATTAACCAGACTGAACGGCTGTGATGAACCAGATGATTCGTCATGAACTGAAAATATTGATTCCCCTGTATCACCCGGAAAAATCTCGCTTATTCCTGAAGAAAAAGGCAAAAAATTGCCGTAAGCGGCAGAATCTGCCGTATTCAATGATTGCCATACATTATTGGATACAGCGGCAAAACCACCCATCCCCAGATTAGGTTGTACCTGCCTTTGCTGCAGCAATTGACTGGCAAGCGATGTCATCGGTCCCGGCATCTGTTCGCCGTCCTGAGGCATCAATATGTTCTGGGACCATACCGGCGGCAGGATGGACGTAGTGCCCGCCGCATCCGGATTGAATGCTGAATTCATGGATTGCATTGCTTGACCGGCTCTATAGTCATTGTCTGCATCGATCAGCAAATTCCGGATAAAGCTGTTTGTGCCGTCCGGCGTAACCGCCACGGTCTGGGCAGTATTCGCATCTACTGATTCTGAAGGCGTTGCGCTTTCAGAATTCTCCTGCTCATGAGCAGTATTGTTTGTCTCACGCTGGTTTGTTGCTTCGGATACTTCACGTTCCAGAACTTTACCAAATTCTTCCACAACCGGTTCTTTTGTGCCGGAAGTGCCGGAATTGAGCATTGCTGCGGGAGTTTCAGCTGATGATTTGATTTGAGGTGCAATCGATATGTTTAACATAAGCTTTTGGTCTCATACGATGGGTGAAGGCTACGAACAAATAAGCAATAACCATACCAATCTGGCTATTGCCGGATACATTGCGAACAGGCTGCTAATCCTCTCTCGGAGGAAATGAGTTATGGCGGGAAGAATTCAATGCAAACTCGTCCTGCAGCTTCTGTTCATATTTCATTTGCATCTGATCCTCCAAGCTTTGTTGACGTTGCAGTAATGTGCCGTACGATTTTAATTTGCGCCGGCTGGATAGGAATTCACTGCCGCCATCCATCTTTCTATTTTGCGCATGCAAGACCGCTTGACGTTGTTCCGTGATGGCCGCATCAAGCTTATTCATGAAAGCAACGAAATTAAGCCATTCGATGTGATCGATGCCTTTTCCTGTAGTATTTTGAAAATGTGATTGATAACTATGGCGATATTGTAAAAGCAGATTTAATTTTTTTTCCGCTTCCTGCTGCAGCACATTTAATTTCCCAAGCCTCCTCGCTGAAGCATCCGTTTGCTGCTGCGCCAAATCCAGAAGGATTTTTAATGATGATGCGGCAGGCATAATAATTTTTGCCCTTGATTACCGGATTGCTTCACTGTCAAACAACCTTGACAACTTCTCGAGACTATTGGCAAAGTCTTCATGTTGCGCCATATTCTGCTGTAAAAATTTTTCAAATGCCGGGTAAAGCCTGATGGCACGATCCAGCTCCGGATCCGTACCCGCGGCATAAGCGCCAACACTGATCAGATCATGACTACGTTGATAACGTGAATAGAGGCTTTTAAATTGCCGCGCCATATCCACTTGTTTCTGTGGCACAACGCTGGTCATAATGCGGCTGATCGAAGCTTCGATATCGATGGCGGGATAATGCCCGGCTTCAGCCAGCCTGCGTGATAACACAATATGCCCGTCGAGAATCGCGCGCGCGCTATCAGCAATAGGATCATTTTGATCGTCCCCTTCGGCCAAGACCGTATAAAAGGCTGTGATCGAGCCGCCGCTCTGATTGCCGTTACCCGCACGCTCAACCAGTTGCGGCAATTTAGCAAATACCGATGGCGGATAACCCTTCGTCGCGGGAGGCTCGCCGATCGCCAGGGATATCTCCCGCTGCGCCATCGCATAACGGGTTAATGAGTCCATAATGAGCAGCACATGCTTGCCGGTATCGCGAAAATATTCGGCGATGGCCGTCGCATAGGCCGCTCCTTGCAAACGTAACAACGGAGAGGTATCGGCGGGTGCGGCAACCACAACCGAGCGTGCAAGCCCTTCTGGGCCCAGAATATTTTCTATGAATTCCTTGACTTCACGCCCCCGTTCTCCAATTAAACCAACCACGATCACGTCAGCAGTGGCATAGCGCGCCATCATGCCGAGCAACACGCTTTTACCTACGCCGCTACCGGCGAATAATCCCATGCGCTGTCCCCGGCCAACAGTCAGTAAGGTGTTGATCGCACGTACACCGACATCGAACGGCTCAGTAACAGGAATTCGCTCCAGCGGATTATAAGGGCGGCTGTATAACGGTACGCTGTGTTCGGCACGGGTAGGTCCAAGGCGGTCCAGCGGCTCACCCAAGCCATTGAGCACGCGGCCCAGTAATTCAGGCCCGACGCTGATATGTTTAGCCCGGTCTGCCGCACGTCTGCGTGGATGCCGGAAATTGCCGAGCCGGGGGGATTCGCCAGCCGGTTCCGCGGGCAATACCTTTGCACCGGGCGATAATCCGTAGACATCACTGGATGGCATCAAAAACAAACGCTCTCCGGAAAATCCGACGACCTCCGCTGAAACGCTATGACCGTTCGATAGATAAATGGTGCAACTGCTGCCGACAGCCAGCCTAAGCCCGACGGCTTCCATTACCAGCCCGGCAACCCGCGTGATTGTTCCACTTAATAGAAAAGGATTTACGGGTGCCACCATATGGGTGCAATTTTTTAAGAAACCGCCCCATTGCTCATTTCGCGCCATATCAGCCTTTCTTCTCAAGCCATCCATCATTCTGGCCAATCGCCGATAAAACCCTTTGCCAGCGCACTTCCAGGTTTCCGTTGATTTCGCACCCGCCAGCTTCAATCCGGCAACCGCCTCTGGAGAGCTGTTCATCTTCGCGGATACACCAGTTATCCTGCTCCATTCGATCATTCAAATGCATGGCAACCAATTTTGCGTCATCCGGATGCAAATAAAGGCGCGGATGCTGCATTGCATTGGGTAAATTGCGAATCGCTTCCTGTACGATGGGAATGATCAGCCCGGGTTTTAGCTCCAATGCCTGAGTAACTATTTTTTTAGCCAGCGCAATTGCCAGATCCAACAGATTATCTGCAATCCGCTGATCCATTTGATGCAGATCCTGATCCAGTTTGGATAGCAGTGCTTGGACACGCGCCGCTTCGGCTTTTACTTCAGTTTCAGCAATCCGCCTGCCCTCTGCGTAGCCTGCTGCATTGCCTTCTTGCAGTCCTGCCGCATAGCCTTTTTCTTTAGCATGCCGGATAATGGCTGCAACCTCCTCCTCGGTAGGTAATGCAACCTCCTCGCGCTGTTCTTCCTGAACATTATTTTCAGTTTCTATTTCCGGATCTTTCCTGGATAAATCCGGTGTTTCCAAAGAATCCATTTCCCATCGCTGATAGGCGTTGAGCTTTTCTTTAGGAACGAAATTGCTTGTAATCATTGGCAGCAAACCTTCACTTCAGTAATTAACAGACCAGCTATTTACAATGAACATTAATGAATCATGGAACGATGAATCTGCCAGCTAAATGAAATTATCATCACCTTTTCCACCGAGCACGATCTGGCCGTCATCAGCGAGCTGGCGCAGAATTTTGAGGATTTCTTTTTGTTCCGCCTCAACTTCGGACACCCGTACCGGGCCTTTACTTTCAAGATCTTCCCGCAGAGCCTCAGCAGCACGTTGTGACATATTTTTGAAAATCTTCTTGCGCAATTCTTCCTGCGCGCCTTTCAAGGCAATAATCAAGGACTCGGACTGAACTTCCCGCAGGAGTAATTGGATACCATGATCATCAACATCGATCAGATTATCAAACACGAACATCTCATCCATGATTTTTTGCGCCAATTCTTCATCGTATTGCTTGATGTTATCAATGACACTGGTTTCCTGCGCGGCCGGGACATAATTGAGAATCTCGGCAGCGGCACGCACACCGCCCATGGCTGCTTTGCGGATATTGTTACTGCCCGACAGCAATTTTGTCAGCACATCGTTTAATTCACGTAACGCATCCGGCTGGATACTATCCAGCGTGGCAATCCGCAATAACGTATCGTTACGTAGCCGTTCGGTAAATAAACTTAAAATATCACTGGCTTGGTCGCGCTCCAGATGAACCAGAATCGTGGCAATAATTTGGGGATGTTCATTCTTGATCAATTCAGCCACCGATGGCGCATCCATCCATTTCAATCCTTCGATACCGCTGGTATCGCCGCCTTGCAAAATACGATCGATCAGATTGGCCGCTTTTTCGTCACCCAATGCACTGGTCAGAACCTTCCGGATATATTCCGCCGAATCCTGCCCCAATGTGGTTCTACCTTCAGCTTCGTCACAGAATTCCGATACGATGCTTTCAATCTCGGTACGCGTGATGTTTTGCAAACCCGACATGGTCTCGCCCAATCGCTGCACTTCCTTGGGACCCAGCAGCTTGATGACTGATGCCGCTTCCTGTTCACCCAAAGTCATCAGCAAGATTGCGCTCTTTTTGATTCCTTCGTCATCCATTTTTAGTTATCCAATCTTTAACAACATTGGCAACAATAGCCGGCTCATCTATTGCCAATTGCTTGGCTTTTTTAAGATTTTCCTCAAATAGTGACTTCTGAATGGCTTGCATGGCTGTCCCATCCCTATGCTCCGGCAATTGATCCAGCCCGGCTTCACCGGACATCTTTTCAGTTAGCGCAGGAACGGGAGGCGGTGGAGCCAGGCTCTTCAGAAATGGCCGGAGGATTTTTAACAGGAAAAACAAAACAACGGCTGCGATTAATAATTGTTTGCCGATTTCCTTTGCCAGCATGATCACATCGGGATCTTTCCAGAACGGCACATCCAGCAGCATTTCACCATCGGTCGTGAATAAACTGTTGGTAACGGTCAGCGAATCTCCCCGCCTCTCGTTATAGCCCATGGCTTCTCTGACAAGATTATTGATTTCCTTAACTTCGTCAGCCGTCAATGGTTCATGAATCATTTCACCATTATCATCCATTTTCTTGCGGTAATTCACCACCACAGCCGCAGATAACCGTTTGATATTGCCTGTTGATTGCTGGATATGTTGCACGGTTTTATCGACCTCATAATTAATTGTCGATTCTTTTTTCTGATCGGTCGGCAATGGCGGCGCCTTATCCCCTGCTTCCTTGTCTTCTCCTTCCACTTCAATGGGCGCTGCGGCTGGCTCAGGCGGGCGGTTTGTCAACGCACCGGGTATTCCTCCATCAATTTTTGCACCGGTGGAAGTTGCTTCAAGAGTTTGCTGGCTACGGATGGAAGCGCCTTCCGTCTCAGTATTATTCGGCCGGTAAATCTCCTCGGCACGCTCAACACGGGAGAAATCGACATCGGCAGTAACCTGGGCACGCACATTGGCAGCCCCCGTGATAGGCGTCAGAATGGCTTCGATCCGGCGGATATAATTTTCTTCAAGTTCCTGTATGTATTCCAACTGCTTGGCATCAAACCTGGAATCCTGCTTCTTATCGTTTTGGGTGCTGAGCAGATTGCCATTTTGATCCACAACCGTCACATTCTTTACCGGCAAATTAGGCACGCTGCTGGACATCAAGTGCACAATGGCGCTGACTTGTTCAATACTCAAAACCCGGCCCGGATACAAATTGAGCAATACCGAAACACTGGGCTGCTGTCTCTCTCTTGAGAATACGGAAGGTTTGGCGATCGCCAGGTGCACACGCGCACTCTGCACCGCTGCCAGGGATTGAACCGAACGCGCCAATTCCCCTTCCAAGGCACGCTGATAATTAACCTGTTCGAGAAACTGACTGGAACCGAATTTCTGATTCTCCATTAACTCAAATCCTGCCAGACCGCCTTTGGGCAGCCCTTGCCCTGCCAAACGCAAGCGCACTTCATGCACTTGTTTCTCCGGAATCAAGAGCGCGCCGCCGCTTTCGGAAAACTTATACGGCACATTCATTTGCTGCAGGGAACTGATAATCGCCGCGCCATCCTGATCCGATATGTTGTTATACAGCACACGATATTCCGGTGTCTGGCTCCACATCAGAGCACCCGCCAGTAAAGCAATCACCGCAGCCGCAGATAGAATCACGCCCATTTTTTTCTGATTGGATAACTGACTGAACTGTTCCAGCCGGAATGCTGTAGCTGGGGTTGCTGTATTGGATTCACTGGGTACTGTTGCCACGCACTGTTCTCCTGCCTAAATTCCGGGCCGCTTGCCTATCAATACTGGAAACAAGTCAGCCATCCGCTTCCAGGATCAATCAGGTCATTGTTTTAAGATAAAAACCGCACCGCATATCGTTTGCAGACTCGCTTCCCAATCCGCCCAACGCTATGCTGTAAAAAAACATCCGCTATCAGTATTCCTAATTCAGGATGGATTTTTATTGATGTGATGATTATCGATAAATTTGAAAAATCCGATTGCTTAAAAAGAATAGGTTTGGCCGTCTTATTCGCATCATGACCGGCACCGGTGCCAATGTTAAGCTACTGGCAATTTCCAATAACTGTAGTACACAATCAGTGCAAACAAAGAAAGCCAGCGAAATCAAATTGGTACCGAAAGATCAGGAACAGCTTCGGCTCGCATTTGCAGCTTTTAATGAAGCATCCGAACAGCTATCAGGCGTGTACCAGGAATTACAGCGCCAGGTGGCACAGTTAACCCGGGAGCTGGCACTGGCCAATGGTGAACTGCATAAACAGTTAATTGCAAAAGAAAACTTGTCGCAGCAATTAAGTTTGTTATTGAATGCATTACCGGGAGGAGTAATCGCGCTCGATGCCCACGGACGCATCGAGCAGGTCAATCCGGCTGCCATTTCGATACTGGGAGAACCTTTGCCCGGGCTCACATGGCATCAAGTCATTCAGGAGCGCTTATCGCCCACTGCAATCATCAACGAATGGCAGATAAAACTACAGCGAACGGCTGAACCACGGCGTATCCGTATCGAAAGCAGCGCAATGGATTCAACCGGCAGACGAATTCTGCTGGTAAACGATATTACTGAAGCTTATGCCGTCCAGGAACAGATCAGGCGTAATCAGCGTTTGACTGCAATGGGCGAAATGGCGGCCAATCTTGCGCATCAGCTAAGAACCCCGCTTTCAACCGCATTACTCTATGCCAATCATCTGGGAAGTAATGCACTGACTCCCACCGAACGGCATAAATTCGCAACTAAAACCATTGAGCGTTTGCATCATCTGGAACATCTGACAAAAGACATGCTTCGTTTTGTCAAAGGGGGAACCGCACAACTTGAAAAAATCGTAATCAAGGATTTGCTGGCGGAATTACGGCAAGTGATCGAACCTCAGATGACACAACGCAATCTACAATTCATTGTGCATGATCAGAGCGCTGCGAACTCTCTGGTGGCGGATCGTCAGGCTTTGTGCGGAGCGATCATTAATCTGCTGGAAAATGCCATGCAAGCATCGTCTCCGGGCGGAATAATCACACTGAAAAGCCACCTGGAAGACGGGAATATTATCTTGAGTGTGCATGATGATGGGCCAGGTATTGAAGCGGCCCTGCAAGAAAGATTATTCGAACCTTTTTTTACCACACGCCCTGAAGGCACCGGCTTGGGTCTGGCCATTGTCCGGGGTGTCATACAATCAATGGGCGGCAACATACACATCAGTTCATCGACGGATACCGGAACCGAATTCGTAATACGGCTGCCAAGCAGTAAAGGAGAGGAATAAAATGAGAACGCTGCCCGTTTTAGTGGTAGAAGACGATCAGGATCTACTCGAAGCCATTTGCGCAACCTTGCAATTGGCCGGCTATGCAACACTTGCAGCCTCAAATGGTAACGATGCCATGACTGTTTTGCAGGAATGCCCGGCAGGAATGGTTGTCAGCGATGTGCAAATGAAACCCGTTGACGGATTTACATTATTAAAGAAAATCAAGGCATTCAATCCGGAACTGCCGGTATTACTCATGACTGCATACGGCGATGTTGAAAAAGCGGTGGCTGCAATGCAAACAGGCGCTTGTGATTATCTGCTGAAGCCCTTCGATCCGGACAACCTGCTTGCGCATATCAAACGATACGCCCTGTCCGAATCAGAGCAGGATGGCAATATCGTCGCCAAAGATCCTCGAACACGAGCACTATTATCCCTTGCCAGGCGGGTCGCGCAATCACCGGCAACCGTCATGCTGACCGGCGAAAGCGGTTGCGGCAAGGAAGTGGTCGCACGGTACATTCACCAGCATTCGCTACGCTCTTCAAAACCATTTGTAGCCATCAATTGCGCAGCTATTCCGGAAAATCTGCTGGAAGCCACGTTGTTTGGTTACGAGAAAGGCGCTTTTACCGGTGCAGCGCAGGCTCAACCCGGAAAGTTTGAACAAGCACAAGGCGGCACACTGCTACTGGATGAAATCTCAGAAATGCCGCTGGAGTTACAAGCAAAATTGTTACGTGTCTTGCAGGAAAGAGAAGTGGAGCGGGTCGGGGGACATAAAACCATCAAATTGGACATCCGGGTATTGGCAACTTCAAACCGGAACATGATGGCGATGGTCAAAAACGGCCGCTTCCGTGAAGACCTGTATTACCGGCTCAATGTCTTTCCAATCGAAATCCCGTCGCTACGTCAACGTCCGCTGGATATCGAACCGCTGGCACAACATATATTGGAATCAGCAACGTCCGGTTCGGGACAATCATCCGGAAAAATGACCCAGGTAGCAATCGACAAGTTGACACAATATCCTTGGCCGGGCAATGTCAGAGAACTGGAAAATGTGATGCAACGCGCCATGATTCTGGCAACGGACAACATCATCGCAGCCGAGCATATCCATCTGCCGCACACTGACTCTGACCGGGAATCCGGCCAGAACAGCACGGTATCATCTTCTGAAGACATCAAGACACTCGAGCGCAAGCATATCCTGGAAACTCTGGCGGCCGTTAATGGTTCCCGTAAGCTGGCCGTTAAGAAGCTAGGCATCTCCGAACGAACCTTGCGTTATAAATTGCAGCAATACCGGATAACCAGTTAGCCAGTAATTCCATTGTATTACTTATCAATATGATTTAATAAAATTATTTGAAGTTTCTGAATTTTTGCGAGATACTTGAGAAACTATTACGTTGGAGTAGATCATGGACAAAACCGGAATCGATAACATTTTGCAGCAACTGCAAGCAACATCGGCACTTGCTTCCGGTGTAAAAAAACAGCCGGGCAATGATGAAGTAGCGAGCGTTGATTTCAGTGAAAAACTTAAAGCAGCGGTTGACCAAGTAAACGCATCGCAAAAGAGCGCTGATAAATTGAGCGAACAATTCGTCAGTGATCAATCCAATGTCGACTTGCATGAAGTGATGATTTCATTGCAAAAAGCCAATGTATCCTTCCAATCCATGGTGCAAGTCCGCAACAAGCTGGTAACCGCCTACCAAGAAATCATGAATATGCAGGTTTAAGATTTACTGATCCTGATCCATTTGCTTCATTCCTCCATCGCCAGTTCCAGTTCCAGCCAGCTTTCTTCCAATTCAGCCACTTTTTTCTCGAGTGCCGCATGAACTGTACTGAGCCGGTCAATTTCATCACGGGAACAATTCGCATAAGTAACCGGATCGGCTAACCGGCGGTTTGCTTCAGTCAATTCAGTTTGTGCAATCGTTAAGGCTGCTTCAAGTTTTGATTGTTTGGAAAGCAATGCTTTTTTGTTCGGCTTAGCCGCTGTTCCGGATTGCACTTTCTGCGCAGATACCCTTGATTCTGAAGCTTCTCTGGAGCGGCGGGCTTCTATCCAGTTCTTGTAATCTTCCAGATCACCGTCCAGTAACTGCGCTTTACCATCAGCCACCAGCCACAATTCATCCGCTACAGCACGCACCAAACTACGATCATGCGAAACCAGCACCACTGCACCGGCATAAGCTTCCAGTGCCAGTGTTAAGGCATCACGCATATCCAAATCCAAATGATTGGTTGGTTCATCCAGCAGCAGCAAATGCGGTTTCTGCCATGCCAGTATGGCGAGCGCCAGACGGCTTTTTTCTCCCCCGGAAAAACTCGCAACCGGACGATGCTCGCTATCTCCCCCCAAACCAAATCGTCCCAGAAATTTTCGCAAATCCAACTCTGTCTGCATGGGCGCCAATTTCTGCATATGCTGCAAAGGTGTAGCTTCGCCATCCAGATTTTCCAGCTGATGTTGCGCAAAATAACCAATACGTATATTTTGCGCCCATTCCAGGGTGCCTGATTTAGGCTGGATTTCTCCGGTCAACAGTTTGATCAACGTGGATTTTCCCGCCCCGTTCGGGCCCAGCAAGGCAATCCGGGCACCCGCCTGCAGAATCAGGTGAACATGCTGAAACAACCACTGGTCGTCATAACCAAAACTCATGTCTTTTGCACGCAACAAAACATCCGGACTGCGTTCGGGCGCCTCAATCTGCAATTCGAAGTGCCCATCTTCAATATGCACTGGTGCCAGGCGCGTCAAACGCTCCAGTGCTTTAATGCGGCTTTGCGCCTGTTTGGCTTTGGTCGCTTTGGCCCGGAAGCGTCGTACAAAATCTTCCATGTGCGCGATTTTTTGCTGCTGCTGCTGCAAAGCCTGAGCATGTTGCATTAAGCGTTCAGCGCGCGCACGCTCGAAATCATCATAGTTACCGCTATAACCATCAATTTGCCGGTTATTGATATGCGCAATTCGATTGACACATGCATTGAGAAACTCACGATCGTGAGACACCACCATCAGACTGCCCGGATAACGAGTCAGATATTGTTCCAGCCAGAGAATCGCTTCCAGATCAAGGTGATTGGTCGGCTCATCCAGCAACAGCAAATCAGCGCGATGCATTAAAGCCCGGGCCAGATTCAAGCGCATGCGCCAGCCGCCTGAGAAATGGCTGACAAACCGCTCCAGCGCGGAATTGGCAAAACCCAATCCGTTCAGCAGTTGCGCCGCCCGCGATCGCGCCGTATAACCATCAATTGTTTCATACCGCTGCTGCGCCTCAAACCAAGCAGCATCGTGTCCAGCTTGCGCCAGAATCCTCTCCAATCGCCGCAATTCAATATCGCCATCCAACACAAACTCGATGGCAGATTGATTTGAATTAATGATTTCCTGCTCAACATAAGCAACGGTTTTGCCGTGCTGCAAACTGATCTCTCCGCCATCAGGCTTAACCACTCCGCGAATTAACCGGAATAAAGTCGATTTACCGCAACCATTTTTGCCGACTAAGCCCACACGCTGATCTGCAAAAATTTGCAGATTACAGCTTTCGAATAACGGTATTCCGCCTTGCAGATAAGTCAATGATTGAATATTGAGCATAACACCTTAATATCTATTGAACATCGGGATACATCCGGCAAATTTTCGAGGTCCAAGAAATCGGAATAAATTATGCAAGGAAATACCGGAGAAACAGGAACTGCTATTCCCATTGCCATAGCAGATCAATCTCAAGTCTGACAATTCTTCACAAAAATAAATTGACATGCGCCAATTATCCACAATTTCAGAAGACCATTCGGCATATATCGAATCGCATCTCCCGGCAACAAAACAAATACTTAACCGCATGATAAATAATACATAACGAAAGTGTTAAATTATTAATCAGACTAAGAATTATCCTTACTGTTCCAGAAGTTAATCATTCAATACGAATCT
>CAZDYN010000031.1:0-13159 GCA_964509635.1 uncultured Nitrosomonas sp.
GGCGGTATCAAGCCGGCTCTAAACAAAGCACAGGCCATTGCACCTCCCGGAGTTTTTATCCAGATTGAAGTGGAATCGTTGCCGGAATTGCAAGAAGCGCTGACGGCCGGAGCGGCCATGGTGCTGCTGGATAATTTCACGCCGGGCCAGTTATCGCAAGCCGTCACACTGATACGCGAACAAACCGGTGAGCGGGTCATATCGGAAGCATCGGGCAACATTACCCTGGACAATGTGCGCCAGGTGGCTGAAACGGGTGTTGACCGGATTTCGGTCGGCAGTTTGACCAAGAATGTTCAGGCGATTGATTTGTCGATGCGGTTTGTTTGAAATCAACCGGATTCAGCCGCTTACACAAAAGCACGTGGAAGGAAGGCCCGGACTGCGGTTCACAGCAACTATTCAAGAGTGTAAAAAAGCCACCAGCCGGGGACGGGTGGTGGCTTTTTATGTTACCGGTACAGCAGACTGTTTTCCGATTGGAAAAACAGTATCCGCTTTACTTCATTCGATTACGGTACAGGATTCAACTGAGCAGCCGTCAAATTCGCTTTCCAGGATTCGGGTAAGTTCTGCACCCAGCCATTATAAATATTGGGAATGGCATAAACACCCTGGCCGCCCGTACCTGCCAGTTTTGTAATCGTGTCGTCCGAAGGAACACTATTGTCCGCTACCAGCGAGATCCGTCCGGCTATACTTGAATTGGCGGGATTGTCCAAATCCACGTCGACGACGATCAATTGGTTCGAGAACTTGCTTGTCACGTAGGCATAATAGCCTCCGCCCAATTTTGCGCCGAAATTGGCGCCGTGACATCCTGGGTCGCATGGCAGCATCGCAACAACCTTGTCCAGTTTTGTGTCAATGATAGTGATTGAGCCACCCGTATTGGCGGTTACCACCACGCGGCCGGTCGGGTCGACCGGTGTTTGAATAGGAAGCACGCCGAGGGTGACCAGTCCGTCGCCATCGCGATCTTTTGCTGTATCGGCACCGGTTGGGCTGACAGGATCATAATCAGCGATCAGGTTGATGGTCTTGAGCAGCTTGCCATCGAAATCGCTCACGTTGATTGAGTGATCCAGTAAATTGGACGTGTAGATTTTATCTATGCCGACACCCACCGCAAGCGGATGAGGCGCTTCAGGAAATATTCCGCCTGCGCGGGTTCTGGCCACAATCGCGCCGGTTGTTGCATCGTACAGGCCAACATCGGAAGTATTGACATTGGGTGTTACGATCAACTTGCCATCCGGCGTTACCCAATGACCGTGAGGCGCAGCCGCGGTTTGTCCGGGGAGCTGGGTCATGATCATCGGTTCCGGTGTCATGGTTCCCGCCGGAATGATCAGCACACCGTTTTCACCATTGATCGCCACGGTAAGGTCATCATTGGTGGGCAGTGTCACCACGTGCGAAGGGGTGTTCCCAACCCGGACATTTTTAATCAGCTGACCGTTTTCCCTGTTGATGAACGTCAGCTTATCATCGAACCACTGGGTCTGGAAAACGATGGATTGATCCCGGTTTGTCCACATATTGTGCGGGTGATTCATATTGATTCCGGGCAGGGCGATTTTGCGCTTGATCTTCCAGGTTGAAGCATCCAGCACGGTAATCGTGCCCGGTTTTGTTTTGCCGGCAGTTTTTTCAAACTGTGTATTGATCCATACTTCCCCGACACCCGGTGTGGTTGGATTGGAAAGACTGGCCAGTTTGATATCCTGCCCGTAGCGGCTTTCCAAGACGGTTTTTAAATTTGCGACAGCCCCGCCCGTGATACGGACATCGACACTCGGGTATTCCGGATGCCAAGGCTTGGATGAAGTCATATCCTGCCAGTTTTCCTGAGTGGTGGCGACAAAGAAGGTTCTGAGCAATCGTGTCGCCAGATCACTGCTGGTCGGCAGACCATTGATACCTGTCACGATATCGATCGACTCGCCCAGATCCAGTCCATCTGTTGCAGGATCATCGACGATTACAGCACCGAACATGTACGGGTGTATTTTGCAGGTAAACACGTACAATCCAGGCACATCCAGTTGCACAATGGCGCCGCCTTTATAGGCCTTGGTTTGCGTAAAGGGAATGGCGCGATGATCGCCAAGATCCGGATCGTTGGCTTCGCTTGGCCATAGCAGCGATGTGATGGTATGCACCGCGTTGGTATCGGACATGATGAAGTGCACGCTGCTGCCCGGAGGAATAATTTCGAGCGATCGGGTTTTGGTGATCGGGCTCAGTATGTCGCTGCGGACACTTCTGAAGAATTGTCCCGGTTCATCGGAAATCTCAAAGGTCACGAGACCTGGCACATCCGATGGATTAAGAAAAATCCTGCCGCTGGGTGAGGCGCCTGCAAGGCTGTTGCCCGATTCGCCTTTGGCCATTACATGAAATTTACCGGCCATGCCCGCTTCCATATGGGAAACCAGATGGCAGTGATATTGCCAATGGCCGGTTCCAACTCCTGCGCCCGCTTTGATAGTGAACGAATGGCTATCCACGACATCTTTCAGCAATTTCACATCGATAATCTCGTTGCTGTTAATGTTGTCGGGCCAGCGGTGCGCGTGCAGATGCCAGGTGTGACCGGGGCCTACGGAAAGAATATGAAACCGCACGATGTCATCCTGCACGGCGCCGAGGGTAGGGTTGGTCCATAATGGCTTTTGTACGCCATTCACCATTTCGGATCCCCAGAATGTGGAGCCGACCATGAACATCACAAATTCTTTATCGAGATGCTCCCGTCTGGTTGCAAAACTATTACCATTTTCGTCGACAAAATTTTCAACCGAGCCATCCGCCCGATCGACGATCAGCGCGCCGAATAATCCGAGCAGGTGCGAAGATTCGTCACCATAGACGAAAGCGCCCGTATCATTTGCCGTGTACGTATAGGTCTTCGATTCTCCATGAGCGACTTCGATGCTTCCGGCGGTCAATCCTACTTTGAATTGTGCATTACCAGGCAACTGGATATTGTTGGTCAGGGTAACGTTGAGAATATCCCCTTTTTTTACAAATACAGTCGGGCCTGGAATGGTTGCTTCGGCAGGATATACCGGGGTTGCGCCGTCACTGCTGGTGTGCTGTTCCATTCTGAACGCATATTGACCATTGGGCAGCGTTTCGGCCGATAGATGAATTTCATGGGTCGCCGCCAACGCGGTATTGCTTAACCATAAGACGAGAAACAGCATAAGCGCCATTATGGTTTTAAAATTTAATCCTGAACTATTAAATTTCATTTTTTATCCTTTGTATTGAGAAATGTGCTTTTTAGGGATTAACGTTAAAGCTGCCGGTCATGCTTTGCGCTTTACCCGCAAAAGAGGCATCCATATAAGTGGAATTGGCGCCGGCTGTAACAGCAAAAACATGCTTCTCAAGCGGACCGATGGCTTTTTCCTCAATGATGGTTTGAGTGGCTGGATCAGGCCAGCTATAACCCGGCAGTTTAAATTGATGAAAGTTAGTACCCATTGCAATCAGATGAAACCGGACATGGGTTCCAGCCTGAGCCGATAGTGCCGGATTGACCCAGACCGGTGTCTGTTGTCCTGTCTGGTTGTCAATCTCCGTGCCGACAAAAGCATCATCTATGACATATAAAATGTAATCTTTAGCAATACTGGCAAGCGGCACACTGGAAATATTGCCGCCTTGGCCGATTGGTACGGTCTTGGATGCCGGATTGACGATCAGAGCGCCATATAGTCCTTTGTCTTCCGCGCCATTGTGGGTGTGCATGTTGTGATCATGGTATGCCCATGTGCCGGCAGTGCCAGGTGCGGCGTCCCAGCGGTACGTGTACGATTGCACCAGCGTGGCGCCTTCGTCTTGAAATAAGTTGATATATTTGAGCGTACCGTCACTGATGATGTCGTAATGCACGCCATGCACATGGAGGCTGACACTTTCGTGCAGATCGATGTGCTCTGCGCTGGCGGGAATGGGAATTTCGCTGTAGAGCGTAATCTCGGCCACATCACCTTCATCCATGATAATGGTCGGGCCGGGAATGATCGGGGCAGTGCTGTAACGGGCGGTAATGTCGGTTTTCAGGCCGTCTTTATCGGTAACCTCATGCCGCACCATGCCATAGGCCAGATATTCGTATTCCGGATTCAGTTTCTTGGCATACATCTCGATACGATGAAAATTTTGTGCGGCAGTATTTCCAGCGAAAGAAAAAAGCGCGAGCGCGAGCGAAAAAACAACACGGGTGCGCCATTTTGCGTAAGAGCTGCTTGATTGGATTGTCCGGGTGCATAGCGGGTTATCGGTGCTTGCCGGAAACTCATTACCAGACCTGTGTTTCATTTTTTACATTCCTCCTTTTTGTCATTCAAAACTAATATTCATCCCTGCTCGGTGTATAAGGCTGCTTGCTGTTGCAAACCTGAATTTACTGCCGTGCGGAAGTTACCGGGTGCTACGATAAAATCTTTCTGCCATTTCAGAACATCCGGCAAACCGCTTGGATTACACTCATATGTACTTTGCCGAGTGAGTATGAAAGGGGCTGGTCAGCGATTTCTGATAAATAATTTTCTGCTTTTTTAGTCTATCAGAGTATCGGGTGGTCAGGATCAAGTCATTTGTCCCTAACACTATAATTTTTTGACTATTTTTATTGGGTCAAATGTCCCGTGGCGAAGGATGATTCACCCGGTGATGCACTCGATCAGGCAGGGATGTGCGGAATGAGAAGTTTCATTTCATTTGCGAAAAAACGGGATTGTGATGATTAAAGTTACCGGAAACACTGGCAGCCGAAGCGGCCATGGCACTGCTGGATAATTTCACGCAAGAGCAAGATAGGGCTGAAAAATAACTTTGCGCTCTTTTTGTTCATTGGCAGACCAATCAACTATTGCATCCAGGTTTTCCTCGCCGGTTTGGTAATTCCGGTCTTCCGGATGTTCCGGGTAGCAATTTCATTCGCTTTGCGTGCATTCCAGACGGAAAAAAACAACCAATGAGCTGCAACAGCGATCAAGTCACTGGTTGTCTGTAAGCTTTACAAAGAAAGGAGCAGGCTTGTACTAAATAGCGCTATGAAACTATTTATTTTCCATCGTGCTGATAAACGCATTCGCCTCGTTGATTGATTTTTCCATCGAAGTAATCAGCGCCGATACGTCGGATTGGATTGTACCCAGCTCGCCTTTGAGTGAGGCGATGGCGCGGGCGTTGAGGTTGTGCTTGAGAAACATGACCTGATCCTGGAACACTCTGAGGATCGGTTCAATTTTGGCTTCGGCCTGCTTCATCGAAGCAATCAACTGGTGGTAATGCGTTTGCGTGGTATCCAGTTTTCTCTGGCTGCTTTGTCTAAGTGCGGCGCTGCTGTATTGCGTGATTTCCTGTTTCCATTCGGTGAATAATGCTTCGGAAACACTTTCAATGTCGGCGATCCGGGTTCTGACTTCTTCGGCTTTGCTGACACTGGCTTCATAAGCGTCGTTCAGCCGGTTATAGGTGGCTTCCAGATCGCCGCCGCTGAAGTTGGTGGCGGCAGTGAATTGTTCCAGGGCGGACTTGAATTGTTCCTTGGTTTCTTGCTGCGTGTCGCGCGCTTTTTCAACCCGGTACACCATGACATCCCGTTTCGGAATACCGACTTTTTCCAGGCCTTCGAGGTACATCGTAGTGCAAGCCGTCAGCATCAGAATGACGGAAAGAAAGAATAAACGGGACAGGGTATTCATGTTTTTCTCCACAATAGGTTGTCGATCTTGATTATCTCTCATGAAGCGGATTGTTTAGCGTAACACGCCGCGCCGCAGCAACTGCCGGGCTACTTTCAAGCCCCACAGGATTGGGTGGCGGCGCAGCAGCGGGGTGATTTCCACGCGGATGCCGGTATGCCGCTCAATTTTCCACGCGGCGTAGTCGACACTGTTGCTGAAAGTAAGCGTGGCTTTGGCCAGGCGCAGGATCGACAGGATTCTGCCCTGCCAGCGGCGCAAGCGCCAGCGCCACAAAGCTTGCCGTTGCGTGAACGGGCTGGTCAGGCAGCGGTACAAGTTGTTTTCCTGTTTTACCAGGATTTCTGTCAGTGCCGGGCTGGCAGCCGCTGTCAGGCGGGTGAACGCGTCCAGGTTGGCTTTCGCCAGATGACGCGCGCGGCCTTGCTTTTCGGCGCGCAGTTCGGCGGTGTAGGTGAGCATCAGGCAGCGGGTCCAGATTTCTTCCACGCTGAAGATACCAGCTTCGAGCGCGGGCGCGCCGGATTTTAAGAAGGTCATGACGGAATGCGCCAACGCGGCATAAATGCGCTGCCGGATGCCATCATCGCGGGCAAACAGCAAGCGGGAAGGCTGCGCAAAACGCGCCCAGATGTACGAATGAAACCAGAATTGCGCGCCGCGTTCAAAACCGGCAGTGGAAATAACCGCATATTTGGCACGCAGTGTTCTTCCCTGATGCGGCACTTCCAGGTAAAAAACATTGGGTGCCAGCCAGGCATTGAGGACGGCCAGGTAGCGCTGCGGATAGGCCTTGCGGTAGCTGTCAACAATGACGTATAAATCGACGATGCCTTCTTCCAGGCTGATGGCGGAATGCAGGCAGGAGCCATACAGCATCACGGCATCGAGCGATGCGCCGAAACGCATTGCCAGGGCATCCACCAAAGGAACAAAATCAGCGGAAACGGCCTGATTGCATTCCGCGGCAACCTGGTCAATCAATCCGGCGGGCAAGGGATGGGGCATGGCAATGTCCTATAGCACGATAAACGTGACGGGATCGGTCGCGGCAATGGTCAGCGGGGCTTGCGCATTGACCGTCCGGTACAATTCACCGTCGACAATATACTCGTCGTCCATTTGTATGGTTAGGGAGGCGGTATTATGACTATAGTAGCCATCTTTCTCCTGCAAGACATGACCGCCGCCGGAAATTAACGGCCACAACGAGCGCCACAGCCGTTTGCGTTGTTCATTAACCAGCGTGACATGCAGCGGTGCCGGTTCTTTTCCCCAATACGGACGGATGTTGAGTAACAGGCAGTCCAATGCGCTGACCAGCGCAAACAGATAGGAGCCCTGGTGAATCCGGCCATTGGCCTCGGTCATCGTCATGCGGACCGGTGCCCACTCGCTTTGATGATGGCCCAGCGCCATACCAATCAGCATGCCAATCAACGAGCGGAGCATAATCAGGGAAGTAAAAATTCCACCGGTGATGCCCAATTGTTTCACAGAGCTGCGTGAAAACTTTACACCGCGGGCAACCAGCCCCACGGCAAAGAACATGCCGTAAATCGGATCCATTCCCGGCTGTGCGATGCGCAGCACCGGGCGTTGCACCAGCCTGGGCATGACGGGCTTGAGCAAATAATCATGCAAGCGCCGGATAATCTGTTCGGGTTTGCCCTGCATTCCCAGATCCAGCGGCGTCATATTGGTGGTGCCGCCCGGTATGATCATCAACAGCGGCCAGTCATCGTGTGCCAATGAAGAGAATAGATGGCCGAGTATCGCATGCGTTGTGCCATCTCCGGCGGCGATCACCAGCAGATCGATGTCTGCCTTGAGCAATTGATCGATCGCGGTTTTGAAAGTGACTGCATCCTGCGCCTCGCAGACAAGGATGCCGGGTATTGCATGCAGTGCCTGCCGGATAGCGGATGCGCGTTTACGCACCTGACCGCCCATGGGATTGAGCAGGCAGCCAATTCTGGCTGCTCCGTTTTGCAGCCGATCAATCCGTGTTTGCAACGGCATGGCGTATTTTGGGGAACGGTTCAATGGGGCGGCAGGGGATAGGGTTTGCGCAGATTGACCGGGGCGCGCGTGAAAATTTTCACCGCCCATATTTCCCGGTCACGTGACGGATCGATATCCTGCAGCCAGGATTTCAACGTGCCCTCCTTGCGCTTGGTTTTCCAGCCGGTTATCAAGCGCCATATCAAGAATCCGGTCGAGATCAGGTGCCAGAAGACCACCAGCAGTAACCCGGAATCCGGTTGATCCGTCAGCCATCCATACGTGAGGAATATCAGATTCGGATTGCGCCGGGCGGTAATCAGCCGGTTAAACGAATCCAGTTTGCGCCAGATGAACAGGTCAAAAGGTGCCAGCCAGAGTTGAAACGCGCCTTCGCACAAGCGCCCGCCGACATAGCCCAGAAACATCAGCCACATCAGTATTTCCAGTCCGGCAAGCGGTGTCGCCGTGCTTGCCAGTCCGGCCCCCCAGGCCAGATACCAGAGCGGCGGATGAACAATATCCAAGCCGTGATCCAGCACGTCGCCAAAGCGGCTGGACGTTACCGTGACGCGCGCCAGTTTTCCGTCCACGGTGTCGAGAAAGGTCATGAACCAGCCCATGATCAGGCCGATGCCAAAGAATCCAAACCAGAATGCGATTCCCGCCAGCACAGCCAGAACCACGCTGGCGTAGGTGACGTGATTGGGCTGCCAGCCACGGCGCACGCAAACATGCGTGGCCCAGAAAGCCGGCAGCGGCCAGACCCATTTGGTGACCAGATCGGTTACGCCTTTATACGATCCGGAAAACAGCTCTTGTTCCAGCAGCGGGCGATTGGCCTCGCTGACCGGTAAAATGTAGGGCGGGTCTTTCTTTTTCAGGTTTTGCTGAAAATCTATTTTCAGATCCTTCAAACCGATACGCGGAATGGTCAGCAGTACGAATTTATAGTTCTGGCTTTTATTATTATCAAGATTCCGGATCAGTTGCTGCGCCTGATCGCCATCGGTGAGGATCGCGGCGGGACAGCCTTCATCGCTGTACAAGGCTGTTTTTTTCTTGATGCCAAGCAGTGCGGTCAGCACGCGCGCGTCAAACAGAAAATTGGCGTTCAGGAATAATGCCGCGTCGCCGGAAGGAATTTTCCCGACATGATCGACCAGTCTGACGTGTTCGTGTGCTTGCAACATGCGCCGCAAACGTTCGTGACCGGTTAATCCCCAGATGGTTATTTCACTTTCACCGAAAATGTAAATATAGGTTGCAGTCGACATGTGTGATAGATAGGTACTGTTTCTGAATGGGCTATTCGAGCGTAACGGATTACGCAAGGCTCTGCGATTTTAGATGGTTTGCGGCAACAATAATAGATTATTGTTAACAGGCCGTTGAAAAACGTTTTCGAGGCAGCCGATACAAGGCAAAAACAGGCGAAAAAGCGCAGTTTATGCGTAATAAATGAGCATTTTGAGCCTGTTTTTAACACCGTAGCGGCAATGCAGATAGTTTTTCAACGGCCTGTTAAAAAGTGCGGCGCAACCATACATTGGCCAGAATGATCATGGTAATGCCCGGCATCAGTGCGACCAGCGCCGGATTTAGGCGCAGAATCAACCCGGCATTGGCGATGATTTGATCCAGCAGGTACACCGCAATACCGATCAGCGCGGCGAATACCAGTTTATTGCTCAAACCGGTGCGGATCGAACCGAATACGAACGGAATGGACAGCAATAGCATGGCGACAGTCATGAGTGCGCTACCCGCCTTGCGCCACAGCGCCAGTGCATAGGAATCGGCATCCTGGCCGGTGCTGCGCAGAAATTCCACATGCCGTACCAGCTCAAGCGGTGACAGGCTTTCCGGCGGTTTCGTCAGTGTCGCGATATCTTCCGGATTAAGAAAAGAAGACCAGCTTGCCGAGGTTGCATGCGTTGCTGAAATCTGATTGTCCGTAAATGTTCTGACGACGACATCATGTAATTCCCAGATATCGTCATCAATGATATCCGCGTATTGCGCCAGGGTATGGGTGAGTAAAAAACCTTCCGGATCCAGTTGCAGGATTTCAATTCCGGCGGCTCTTTTGGCATGCAGCATCTGGCCGATGCGCAAAATATTGCGCTCGTTGCGTGTCCAGATTCCCAGATTCCTGCCCAGTTCGGCACTTTGTTCGAGCGCGATAGCCCGATAGGTAATCGCCTGTTGTTGCAGTTGCGGTGCGATAAAGTGCTCCAGGACGGCGACGCTGAGCAACAGTAAAACACCGATGCTTAAAGGCGCAAGACTGATACGGAAGGGCGAAACGCCGGCAACCCGCAAGGCGATCAATTCCGAATGCGCCGCCAGTCTGCCAAGTGCGATCACTGTGCCCAGTAAGGCGACAAAAGGCGCAATCTGAATGAATCTGCGCGGCAACAGCATGGCGGTATAAAGAAATGCATCCTTGGCGCGATAGGTGCCTTTGCCGACATCCTCCAGTTGGTCCAGCAAATCAAAGAAGCTGAATAAAGGAAGCAGAATGGCGCTGGCAATCACGAAGCCGGTCAGTACCTGGCGGGCGATATAGCGATAAATAATCATGATTGGCGCGCAACGGGGTTGCGTCCGGATAACAGCGCGTAGCTGGCAAGGGATAGTAACATGAGCAGATCCAGCCACCAGACTCCCGGTATGCTGCCGACAACGCCCTGTTCAACCCAGGTTTTGGCTAACCCGCTGAGATTATAATAAGCGGCGAAAACCAGCGCGGCGATCAGATACGTCCGGTCCGTCTTGTCATGGCGCGGTGTGGTGCGAATGAATGTCACCGCGACTAAGGCGAGCAGAATGGTCGCGAGCGGACGGGAGATGCGCCATTGCAATTCGGCGATATCACGCGGCTGATCCGATTCCCACAGGGTCCGGGTGGCGGCTGCCTTGCGCCGGTAATTCAGCACAAATTCGCTATCAATAAAATAGGTCATGTGCTTAAACTGAATGACATCATCGATGCTGGCCGTAGCGGTTAATTGATACACCATGCCATCGGATAACTGAATGTGCGGTCTCTGTTCCTGTGCGGTCGGCTGTATCTGGCGGGCTTGCTTGGCAATGACGATTTCGCTGCTATCCGGTTTCTTGATGTAGTGGAAAATGTCGTGCATTTGCTTGTCGGAATCATTCTTGCTGCGCACATAAACAATCCGGCCGGTGCGTTCGCTGCCGTAAAACCGCCCGGCCTGAAAGCGGTTGGTATTGAGTTCCGCCTCGGCCTGCGCATCCAGGATATAACTTTCCGCATAGGCCCAGGGCCGTACATAAGATGACAGCATGCCGCTGATGATGCCGACCGGTATGGCGACCATCAGTACAGTTAGAACAATACGCGTGCCGCTGACACCCGCTGAACGGATGACATTCAGCTCCTGGTCTTTGTTGAGTCTGCCAAGGCCTGCGATGACTGAGATATACAGTGCAATGGGGATTAATACCTCCAATGCAATCAGCGTCTTTAAGAAGACCAGCTTGAGCAGGGCGGCGATTCCCAGCGTTTCCGTGACCGCGCCTGCCAGAAGCCGGGTGCTGCTGAAACTGGCAAAGAGACCGACCAGAATCAGGAGGACCACTGTGAAGGGCAGTAATATTTCGCGCGCGATATACCGTTCAATTAATTTCATAAATCTGCTGAATCAATATGCGAGGTAGGGCGAAAATCATTCAGGATGGATTGACGTTGTTATCAGCATTTGACTGCTGGCTGAGTATCGATTCGGCCAATTCTAAATCCTCAACCTTATCCACATCGACTCCGGCGCGCGGATCGTCCAGTATGACCGCCTGTATTTTTACCCCCGATTTTTCCGATACGGCGGCCAGCGCCTGTTGCAGTGTCAAGAAGCCGCATAAATAAGCAAGTACGGTTTTGAATCCAAGTACTTTTGCAATGAGCTGCCAAGGGCGTTTGCGCAAATCTTCAGCTTGCCGCCAGAATCCGACCAGTGATCTGCCGCCGGGATTAAAGGCAAACAGATTGCAGCCACAGAATCCGCCGTCGCGTAAGCGTATGACGGTGCGTCTGGAACCCGGAAATGCGGCGGCGATAGCTTGTTGCTTGATCGTGCCGACAGTGGCGTCGCTCCCGCTTGCCAAGGAGTTCTGCAAGAAGCTCCGCACGATGCCGGGGGTGAGCAAGGCATGATCGGCGGTAGTCAATAATACCGGCACATCACCGGGTATGTGACTCAGACCGGCTTCAGCGCTACGGCTGGGAGAATCCCGGTTGGGCAGCCAGATCACTTGCCCGGAGGCGATACGCTGCTTTAGTTCCGGGCATTGGGCATGCAGGGATTCGGGAGGCCCGCACAGGATCACGCTGGTGACCAGATCGCATGCCGCCAGTGCATCCAGAACACGGATAATCATTGGGATGCCGCCAACCGGCGCAAAGGCTTTGCAGGCTGCGCCGGTATGCAGCGTGACAGGATCCTTGCGGGTGCGGTCGGCAGCCAGAACCACGGCGGCGAAACGCTGCGGAGCTGGATGGGATTCATTGCTCACAATGTTTTTCCATAAATGCGGTAGCGTTTATATTGCTCGCTGCCGATGCTGTCGAGAATGCTGCGCATCGCGACGTTATCCTCCAGGATCCACGACATCTCGACTTCTTCGATTCCGCTCTTGAGGCTTGTCTGCCGTGGCGCGTCAATGACCAGGCAAGCCAGTGCCATGCCAAACGGTGTGTTGTGGAATTGTTTACGAACGCCCATCAGCGGTATGCGGCCTGTGCGTATCTCCTGATTTCTGATTTTTTTGATCAGCTTGAGCCAGCCAAACGGAAACAGGCTGCCGTTCAGTTCCATCAAAACTTCGTTGAAATTGGGCAGTCCGACCATAAATGCGGCGGGTTTGCCCTCAACTTCGGCGATTTGGATGAAGTAATCCGGCACCAGCAGGCGCAGGCTGCTGCCCAGTTCGGCGAATTCTTCCCTTGTGAAGGGAATAAACCCCCAGTTTTCAGACCAGGCATCGTTAAAGATGTCACGCAGAACTTCCATTTCCTGATCGAATTGATCGCGCCGCAGTGTGCGTAATTTTATTTTTGCGGAAAACCGGTTGATCAGCATCTGCATGACGCGCGGAATTTCGAAATCAACTCTTACTTTGTAAGCCAGTAAATCCTTGACCGGAAGATAGCCTTGTTTTTCGAGTAAACGGCCATACCAGCGCGGCGAGTGGGGCATCATGACGACCGGCGGCGTGTCGAATCCATCGACCAGAATGCCGCATTCCTGATTGATCGAGAGATTAAACGGGCCGCTGACACGGCGGATCTGCCGGGATGCCAGCCATGCCTCGGCATGCAGCATCAGTGCGGCAAATACTTCCGGGTTGTCGATGCATTCCAGCAGACCGACGCTCTCGGTGAGCAACTGGCCGGTGTTGGT
>CAZDYN010000032.1:0-5071 GCA_964509635.1 uncultured Nitrosomonas sp.
CAATCCTCTGACAAAGCAGAGATTTCTTCACAATTATGCAAACCGTGCTTTGATATTCGAGCGCAGTATCGTAAGGACAATCCGCGCAAAGCAGACAAAAAAGCAGAACTCTATTGGGGCGAGGAACCGTTTGGAAAGTTACGGGGCGGTAGGAAATTGATTTGCGCTTGCTGCTCAAAGCAGTATGAAATTGTTCCGATAAGTTTTCACGACTTTAGCGAAAGCGAAATAGCAAGTGCTCGCGCATTCTTTGACGCAACTGCATTGCTTCGTGAAGCGACCGGAATAGCCAATGCAAAGTTCAAGATGGAAGTATTTGACTACGCAAACGCCCCTAAAGGATGGACTAACGAAATACTCTGCAAAGCCTTTTTTGATAACCTTCCGCAAGTGTTTAGCTTAGATATTGAGCAGGCAAAACAAGAAATAAAAATAGAACAAGAACGTACAAGAGTTCGCAAACTGGCTATCCAAGAAGAGAAGAAGGAGAAGGAATCGCTTGCAGGCATTTCAAGAGATAACCCGATTGGCACAATTGGCCTTGTTATATTCCTCGCCGCCAGCGTGTTTGCACTATTCAAGTTCATGAGTGCTGGCATAACTGATAGTTGGAACGTAGCAAGCAAAGAATCCCCGTTTGGGAAAATTATCTTTTTCATCATGTTGGGCATCGGCTACCTTGCGTCAATTCCATGGCTTCGCGCTAAAGGTGGTGGTTATCGCGAGCTATCTATTGTCATGTCTTGGATTGCGGGAATTGCATTTGCGCTATTTGTGATTTCCATCGTGCCATCTTGTGACACAGATCGTGGCTCGGACAACCAAGGAGATCTTCCTTATTACAGGAGGTAATCTAGTGCTTTTCTTGCCAGCTCCCGCGATTGGAAAACCAGGTCGTATCCTTTCCGCATCGACGCCCACCCCTGCGGTGCAGGGGCGCTGCGCGGCTTTATCGCGCATCGCCCCTGACTTTGAACGTTAGAGGGTATTTGTCAATGTCTCGTAAGCTTACAGATGACACAGAAGATTGGCTAAATCTACTTGATCTTGGCGCAATAGCAGACCCATCAGACAAGTTATCTGAATGCGAATTTTTTCTCGAACTTGCAACGCAGGAGAATGATAAAGACAAATTTCGTTGGCTTATCAGTGCATTTTTTGCCGCAGCTTATAGCTTTTTTGAAATCAATGCCCTTCGGGCATATCAAAGTTTTCATAATCCAGAAACGGGCGATCCAATTGAAAACGAAGAGGCACTAGAAACGCTTCGTCGCTATGTGCGAGTACACCAAAACCCAAAGCGACCGACCTACGTCAAAACAGCAGGACGGCACGAAATTACAAAGGAGCTTTATGAGCTTCGCAAAGGCAATACTCACCACTACCCTTTGTCTATCATGACAAGCGGCAAACTGCTTCCGGAGAATTTTCACTTTGGCAGCTTGTCTGGGAAAGGCATTCCTGCATTAGCTTTTTGTCGGCAGGTCATATCACTTATCCGCGAGGTTGAGAATGAGCTACAACAGCATTATTAATCCAATGTGTTTTAACAAGGCTATGTCACAAATGATTTTTGGAATCAAGCAGGAAGGGGTCGCGAATTAAGAGTATAGCTGATGAATTAAGCCCGTAGATTTGGACTGACGAAAGAAGTCTAGCAATATCCTGTAACGCGATTTAACCAGGACTACCTCTTGTGTTTTTTCATTTTGTAAGCAAATCCCAATAAGGCAGTCCTTCAAAACGCTTGACCAGAAAATCGACGAATGCCCTGACACGCTGCGAGAGATGGCGGGTTTGCGGGTAAAGGGCGTAGGCGGCGAGTTGCGGGCAACGGTATTCCGTCAACAGCGGGATCAATGCGCCGCTTTCGATTTCCTGGTAAACGATAAATGCCGGCAGCAGTGCGATGCCCAGGCCGTCGATGGCGGATGCGCGAAGGAATTCGCCATTGCTGGCCTTTAAATACGGTTTTATTTTTATTTTGACCGCTTGCCCGTTGGCATCATATAGATTCCAGCTTTCAAAATTGCTGATCAGGTTATACACCAGGCAGCGATGATGGATGAGTTCTTCCGGCGTGTGCGGCGTACCCATGCGGTCGAGATAAGCCGGGCTTGCGCACAGTATGGCTTGGACAGGGGCAAGGCGGCGTGCGATCAGACTGGAATCCGGCAAACTGGCAATGCGGATGGCCAGATCAAATCCTTCCGCCAGTAAATCCACCTGGCGGTCATTAAAATCCAGATCGAATTCAATTTCCGGGTGCATCTGTAAAAACTCGCGGATGGCAGGGCCCAGGTGCATCAAACCGAAGCTCAGCGGCAAAGCTACTTTCAGATTGCCTTTCAGCGCGCCATGAAACTGCGATGTGGCATGTTCAGCTTCCAGGATATCGGCCAGGATACGCACCGATTGTTGATAAAAGGCGCGCCCGCTGTCGGTCAGGTTCATTTGCCGGGTAGTGCGGTGAAACAATTCAACACCGAGGTGTTCCTCCAGCTCCTTCAGGCGCCGGCTGACCACCGATTTCGCCACGTCCATGCGATCTGCGGCGGCGCTGATGCTGCCGCTCTCGACGACGCGCACGAATGCGTTCATATTTTCATATCGATCCACTGCACTATCCTATTGTTGCTTATAACAGAACAATTATTTCTTTTGGTGATAGTTTATTCTTATTATAACAACACTGATAATACTATCCAGTCGATAGATCATAACCATTAAGTTACGAAGGAGGAGGAAGCGATGAATGCATCAGTGAATTCTGTTCGAATCATTCCGGCTGCGGCCGTGCCGGAAGGCGCCGGTGTTACCGTGTATCGCACGATCGGCACGCCGGTATTGCGCAATTACGATCCATTCCTGCTGTTGGATCATATTAGCAGCGATAACCCGGAAGATTATCTGGCCGGTTTTCCGTCCCACCCGCACCGCGGATTCATTACCTTTACCTATATGATCGATGGTCATATGGCGCATCAGGATAGCATGGGTAATAGCGGCGATCTGGGGCCGGGTTCCGCGCAGTGGATGAAAGCGGCCAGCGGTATTATCCATTCCGAAATGCCCAAGCAGGAGAACGGGCTGATGCGCGGATTTCAACTGTGGATCAATCTGCCCGCAGCCAACAAGATGGATCATCCTGAGTATCAGGAATACCCTGCGGAGGCTTTTCCTGTCGTGAAAACACCGGACTATACGGTGAAAGTATTAATCGGCGGCTTTGCCGACGCAAACGCACCTATTGTGGATAACATAACGGCTGTATCTTATTTTGATGTGCAGGTGCAACCAGGCAGGCATTTTCTTCATCGCCTGCCGGTTGATAATAATAGTTTTTTATATGTATTCGAAGGCGATGGGCAATTGGATGGACAGCATGTGCCGCAGCATTCGCTGGCTACGCTAGGTGCAGTTGATGGTTCGCTTGATTTTGCCGCAGGAGAGCAGGGCGCGCGTCTGGTGGTCATCAGCGGCAGACCGGTTCGTGAACCGATTGTCCAGTATGGTCCGTTTGTGATGAATACAAGAGATGAAATTGATCAGGCGCTGAAAGATTTTCAGTCCAGCAGTTTTGTGCGTGATCGCGCATGGATCAAGCGCGGTAAATAAAATTTTTAAGGAGACTCAAATGGAAAAAGTCAGTCAATTGGTAGCACGGTTATTTATAGGTCAAATCTTTTTGCTTTCCGGTTTTTTCAAAATAACCGGATACGAAGGGACGCAGGGTTATATGGAGGCCATGGGCGTGCCGGGTATGCTCTTGCCGCTGGTGATATTGCTGGAAGCAGGCGGCGGGTTGGCGATTGTCGCGGGGTGGCAGACCAGGCTGGTGTCGATTGCATTGGCAATTTTTACCGTGGCGGCTGCGGTGATCTTTCACAGCAATTTATCGGATCAGATACAAATGATCATGTTTATGAAGAACATTGCAATTACTGGCGGATTGATACTCCTGGCTGTTCATGGTGCGGGAGGCTATGGTCTTGATAGCCGTCGCACGCAGTGATTAAATATTTTCCGGTCTAGGAGTCTGTCGGACTTAAGGCTAATCTACTGTACCAATGGGATAACGGTTCATATTTCCTCAATTTTTCGTTGCATAGTCTCGCTATGCGCCTCAAAATTGAGAAAATCTGCTCTCGTTCTTCCACTTGGCTCGCTACGATTGCTTAAGTCCGACAGACTCCTAGAATCCCGGCCGCATGCGGCCAGGATTTATGCATTGCATCGAGTTATGGCTTGTATCATGCCGCATAACGGACTAAACTTGGTTTCAATTTTTTGGCGCATCAGCCGAATTTTAGCGACACTGTTATCTACTTTAGAATCCCCGCATGGAAGCGAAACTACACAATAAACGCCCCAAGCATCTGAATCTCTTCAAGATCAGGCAACCGTTGCCGGCTGTAGTTTCAATTCTGCATCGAATCGGCGGTGCGTTGCTGTTTTTTCCCGGTATTCCCTTGCTGCTGTGCGGTTTGCAAATGCTGCTGCAATCACCCCAAAGTTTCGAAATTTTGCAGGATTATTTGCGTTATCCAATGGTTAAGCTGATGCTGTTGCCGTCACTATGGTTTTTTTTCCATCATCTGTGCGCGGGCATACGTCATCTTTTTCTGGATTTGCATATCGGCGTTGCGCTGCCGCAGGCGCGTGCCAGCAGTAAACTGGTATTCGCGGCCGGGCTCATTCTGACTACACTGGCGGGACTGATGCTATGGTAAAACCATCCAGACTTGCGGTAACCGGCGCGCATTACGGTTTGAAGGACTGGCTGGCGCAGCGTGTGACAGCCGTGCTGATGACGATTTATCTCATTGTGCTTGCGGGTGTTTTATTCGTTGCCGCACCGCAGGATTATGCCGCGTGGAAAGGGCTGTTCAGTCATCAATGGATGCGCATTGCGACTTTTGTATTTTTCACCTGTGTTTTCTGGCATGCCTGGATCGGGATGCGCAATATCCTGATGGATTATGTGCATTCCACGGCGATCCGCCTGACCGTGCAAATTGCAGTGATTGCTGTTTTGCTGTTTTATTGGGTGTGGACTGCGGAAATATTA
>CAZDYN010000032.1:5081-12921 GCA_964509635.1 uncultured Nitrosomonas sp.
AAAAGAAAATTTGATGTGGTCATTGTAGGGGCGGGTGGTGCTGGAATGCGCGCAGCATTGCAGTTATCCGAAGCAGGGTTGAAAGTGGCCGTGTTGTCCAAGGTTTTTCCCACACGCTCGCATACCGTTTCAGCGCAGGGTGGCATTGCCGCGTCACTGGGAAACGTGACCGAAGATAACTGGCATTGGCACATGTACGATACCGTGAAAGGATCGGATTACCTGGGTGATCAGGATGCGATCGAGTTCATGTGCCGTCAGGCCAACGAAGTGGTCTACGAGCTGGAACATTTCGGTATGCCGTTCGACCGCCTGGAAAATGGCAAAATTTATCAACGTCCTTTTGGCGGGCAATCACAGCATTTTGGCGGCGCGCAGGCGACGCGTTCCTGCGCGGCGGCTGACCGTACCGGCCATGCGCTGCTGCACACGCTGTATCAGCGCAATGTCAGCGCCAATACGCAGTTTTTTATTGAATGGATGGCACTGGATCTGATCCGCGATGAACAAGGGGATGTGGTGGGTGTCACCGCGCTGGAAATGGAAACCGGCGAAGTTCTGATCTTGCAAGCCAGAGCTACCCTGTTTGCCACTGGCGGCGGCGGGCGGATTTTCCAGGCCAGCACCAACGCCTTGATCAATACCGGAGACGGCTTAGGTATGGCCGCGCGTGCCGGAATCCCGCTGGAAGACATGGAGTTCTGGCAATTTCATCCAACTGGTGTTTACGGTGTGGGAGTGCTGATCAGCGAGGCGGTGCGCGGCGAAGGCGGTTATTTGCTGAACAGGGACGGTGAACGCTTCATGGAGCGTTATGCACCCAATGCCAAGGATCTGGCCAGCCGGGATGTGGTTTCACGCGCCATGACGACGGAAATGAAGGACGGGCGCGGTTGCGGCGAGGAACACGATCATTTGCTGCTAAAACTGGATCATCTGGGCGCTGAAATTATTAAAACGCGATTGCCGGGTATCCGTGAACTGGCGATCAAATTTGCGCATACCGATCCGATCAACGAACCGATTCCGGTGGTGCCTACCGCGCATTACATGATGGGTGGCATTCCGACCAATTACTTCGGTCAAGTGGTGGCGCCGTATAAAACCGGCCCGGAAGAGATAGTGGCCGGGTTCTATGCGGTAGGGGAATGCGCTTGCGTATCCGTGCACGGCGCCAACCGCCTGGGCACTAATTCATTGCTCGATATCGTTGTGTTCGGGCGCGCCGCAGCCAACCAAATCATCGAAGACTTAAAAACCAACCCGCACCATAGGCCATTGCCGGAGAATGCCGCCGATAAAACATTGGCGCGGCTGGCGCGGCTGGAAAACCAGAAAGACGGCGAAAGC
The DNA here is from genome assembly GCA_964509635.1 of uncultured Nitrosomonas sp. Classification (GTDB taxonomy): domain Bacteria; phylum Pseudomonadota; class Gammaproteobacteria; order Burkholderiales; family Nitrosomonadaceae; genus Nitrosomonas. The sequence continues at coordinate 6,432 of CAZDYN010000032.1, forward strand.
GTCGCGCAGGTGAATGCGGCTCTGGCAAAAACCATGCAGACCTACTGCGGCGTTTTCCGCTTTGAAGATATGTTGCGGCAGGGCGTGGAAAAAATCATCGAGGTCGGCGAGCGGGTGGGTCAAACAGAAATCAAGGATAAAAGCAAGGTGTTCAATACGGCCCGGATTGAAGCACTCGAGCTGGATAACTTGAAAGAAGTTGCCGTTGCAACCATGATTTCCGCGGAAGCCCGGCGCGAAAGCCGGGGCGCTCATGCGCGCGATGATTATCCCGGACGCGATGATGTCAAATGGCTGAAACATACGTTATTTTTCAGCGAGAACAACCGGCTGGACTATAAACCGGTACGCCTGAAACCATTGTCGGTTGAGTCCTTTCCGCCCAAAGCCAGGACTTACTAGGCGTTCGCCGGGCTTGAAGGAAACTCTGAATAACTCACATTTGTCATTCCGAATGTAGTGAGGAATCTTTAATAATCAATTCAGTATATTTCTCGCTCTGACTCGAAATGACACTTGTTCAGGGCTTCCTAAACAAGTATAGCGAGCCAAGCGGGAGAGTGAGAACAGTATTAAGCAGTGTCCCCCCGCCCGGGTTCATCTATCTGATTCCGCCTGTAATGAACCGTTGCGCTTCTTCAGCCGGCATGGGTTTGCCGTATAAATAACCTTGAGCCATATCGCACTGATGCGCCTTTAAAAAATTTAATTGCGCATCGTTTTCGACACCCTCTGCGATTATTTTCATACCCAGACTTTTGCCCATTGCAATAATTGCTTTAGTGATTGCGACATCATTTCCATCACCTGGGAGCTCTAAGATAAAGCTGCGGTCGATTTTTAAGGTATTGATAGGATAGCGCTTGAGATAATTCATGGATGAGTAGCCGGTGCCAAAATCATCCACCGATATGGAAAAACCCAGTTGATTGAGTTTCTCCAGTTTACCCAGCGTTTCTTTTGAATGATCCATCAAGACACTTTCTGTCAGCTCGATATTGAGTGAATGAAATGGCAATTTTGTTGATTCAACTGTAGCAACAATGCTTTCGACAATGCCGGGTTTTGCCAATTGCCGTCCTGACAGGTTAACACTGATGGTGCCTGCGAACGCATAACGTTCCTTCCATTGCTGCATTTGCAGGCAAGCGGTATGCAAAACAAATTCTCCCATAGGAACAATCAAACCGATTTCTTCCGCAATCGGAATAAAATCAACCGGACTGACAGAACCGAGAGCCGGATTGTCCCAGCGGAGCAACGCTTCAAATCCGACTGTCTTTTGCGATTCGATATCAATGAATGGTTGATAATGAAGAAATAGTTCATTTTGTGACATTGCGCGCCGCAGTGCATGCTCCAGTGTGAATCGTTTGATACTCCGGGTTTCCATTTCCGGTTTGTAAATCAGGCAATGGTTCTTGCCGCGATTCTTGGCGCTATACATCGCGTTATCGGCGTTACGAAGCAAAGTGGGGATATCGGTTGTGTCGTTAGGGCAGAAACTGGCGCCAATACTGGCGCCGATAAAAACCTCCCTGCCGTTCAGCATGAATGGCAGCGACAATTTACCAATGATTCTCTCTGCAATGAATTCCACTTGATCCGTACCTTGCGTGTTTTCGAGAATCATGGCAAATTCATCGCCGCCAATGCGGCACAGTACATCACAGGTACGTAGATCCTGATTGAGGCGTTGCGCAACCGCCAGCAGTAAATCATCACCGACATGATGCCCCAGTGTGTCGTTTACATTCTTGAAATCATCAAGATCAATCAGCATCACACAGCAACTTGTATTGTATCGCAGTGCCGAAGTCACGATGCTTTCCAGTCTTTCCTTGAAATAATGCCGGTTGGGTAATTGCGTTACGTTGTCATGGAAAGCGAATTGTTGCAGCCGGTTCTCGGCCTCCTTGCGCCTCATCAACTCCTTGTCGAGATTGGTTTGATGCGACTGAACCTTATTCAGCATGGCGTTAAATCCGGCGGCCAATTCCCCCAATTCATCGCTGCTGCTCAAGTGGAAGCGCGGTGAATAATCATTTGTAGTGGTAATCAGGCGCATGTATTTAGTAAGCCCGACAATCGGCCGGATCAGATAAACCTGCAAAAAATGCTTCAGCATGAGTATGCAAAGCGTGCAAGCTACCAGCAATGCGAATAGAGCAAATAATATGAATGTGCTCAATTGAGTATAAATATGATCGAGTGTAGCGCTGATATGTACTTTCCCAAGTATTTGATTGCTGATTTGAATCGGTTGTTGAACGTGCACTTCCGAGAAATATTTCTTGAAGGTCAGTTCCTTGTCAAAAATTTTTTCGACTTGTTCCGGGTAAGAAACAAATATCTGGCCGGTGCTGTCCACGGCCGTCACTTCTTGAATATAAGGCGCCCAGCGTAACGTTGAAAGGATTGTCGCGGCGGATTGCCTGTCATTAAAGGCAACCGGTGCTGCCAGACTTTCTCCCAGAATATAGGCCTGATTATTAATATCCTGTATCAGGTTATGCCTGCTGCTGATTAAAATAATCAGGGTGATGCTGCCTATCAATATCAGCATGGCAAGACTGGCCGGAATGATGTTGATCAAGAGTAGTTTCTTGCCGATTTTCAAGTCGCGTAAGAACATGATGGATATCTCTAATAGATTTTCCTGGCGAGCTTTAGCAGCCGGGAACTCAAATGTAAGCCGGATTGCTTGACTGATTCCAGATTAATTTCAAATATCATGCGGTTGTTTTCAATCTTTATGCCAATCATTGCGCCTTTATCAATTAAATCGGGAATATCGGTTACGATCAGCACAGGAGATTTTTTTAATACGGACAGAATCATCGGAGCCTGCTGCAAATCTTCTTCGGCGATGAATATCACCTGGCATTGTTTAACATCACGGCTGCCGGTGATTTTGCTGATCATCAGGTTTGCTCCATGAGGTTGCTTGCTAACGAACTGTTCAAGTTCGGTTTTTACCGGATCGGCATTCAAAGTGCATATGCGTAAGGTATTATCCGGCAATTCCGGCCATTGAGTGAAAAGGGCGAAGTTATAAACAAATGCCGCTTTCATCGCATATTCCGGCAATGGCTTCGCCTGGCTTACCGCCAGGGCGGGTAAGCCAAGAAATAAAAGAAACATTAGCAGGCGCCGGCGTATCGTCACTTGAAGCCGTAAGTCAGTTGCAGCCAGAAATTGCGTTCATCCTGTGCAATGACCGCAAGCGGCATGTTGTAGTCAGGCGCTACATGAACATAATGCTGGTTGAATAGATTGCGCACGGTGAATGCAACATCCAGATTCCGTAGCAGACGATCGGTGCTCAAGGTGAAGTTCGTGACCGCATAGCCCTTAACTATATCCCTGTGATGATCCTTGCGATTTGAAGCAACCTGGACTTCCAGCCCTGCACGCAATCTTTCAGCGAATAACGGTACGGATAAATTGACTTTGCCCAGATGACGCGGTGAATTGATAGCCCAGTCGCCGTTACTATTCCTGGAGTCCTGAAAGGTATAGCTGGCACGTAAACGCATATTATTCCGCCAATGATGCTCCGCTTCCACTTCGATCCCGGCCGCTTGGCCGCCTTTGATATTAAGATATTGAATAAATTCATTATTATATGGAATGCTGTTAATGAAATTCACGGTGGTTTGATGGTAGATCGATGCCAGCACTCGCGATTGATTACTCCAGCGGCGCTCCAGCACCAGTTCGGATGCATTGGCGTGCTCAATGCGTAAATCCGGATTAGGCTGTACCGCGGCACCATCGGTATAGTATTTTTCAAACGCGGTGGGTGTCCGGTGCGCCCGGCTATAGGATAAACGTATGAAGTGCGCCGGTAACGGCTCGTAAATCAGTGCAAAGCGTGGAGAAACAGCGTCGCCGTCATCGGTAAAATAGTCGTATCGGGCACCCAGATTAAGCCAGAGATTTTCCCGCACGGTAAATTCATTCTGCGCGTATAAACTGAAGCTGCGCCGCCCGTGGTTTGACGTGAATACGGGCGATTCCTGGCGGCGTTGAAAGTCATCGCGGTAGGCAACGCCAAAGACCAGTCTATGGAAATCGAACCAACTGGCGGCAAGCTTTGCTTCGGCACCCCACCGGCTGCCGCTGGCTTTCTCCGGCCAAGCTTCGCCGCTATAAAGTGAACTGCCTTGATAACGGTAATCGCTATAATCCGTCTGCAACGACAGTTTGAGGTGCTGGGAAAGATCCGTGTGGTACTGGCCGGTGATGAATTTACTCGTGTCGGTATAAAAATAATGGCGATTAAAATCCGATGCATACGGCGCGGTGGGGATATTTTTGTGACGGCGTCCATAACCTGCTTCAATAAGCCATTGGTTGCCTTGGATTTTGGCAAACAGGCGCTGATTGTCCTGACCATCCTGGTGACGTGCAATACCGCTATTGTGCGCTGGATTACCGTCATCAAACCCGGGGAAATAAAAATTCTGTCCGCTGCTTTTAAGACCGGATGCAGAAACCAGCAGATCGACATTGTTCTCAAATTGCTTGCCATAAGTAAGCCTTGCCCGGCCGGTCTCGAAGCTGCTCAATGATAGCGCTGCCTGCGTGCCATTAAACTGCTTTCCTTTCTTGGTAATGATATTAATAATACCGAAGAAGGCATTATTGCCGTAAGCGACTGATCCGGGGCCGGGAATATATTCAACACGTTCGATCAGTTCTACATCAATCAGACCATCATGGCCTAAGTAAATCTGATTGTAGACATTATCGTTGACCTGCACGCCATCGATCAGCAACATAATGCGGCCGCTGTATTCACCCGGACTGCTGAAACCGCGTCCGCCTAGAAAGTCATAAGCGCGATCATAGGTAATGTTAAGGCCCCGCATACTGCTGAGCACTTCCGCCAATGTACGGTAACCGTAGGATTTGATATCGGCAGCGGTGACAATGCTGACAGCGGAGGGTGCATCGCTGACCTGGCGGGCAATTTTTGAAGCGGTTGCAACTTCAAATTCAAGTAATTCTTCCAGTGAAGCTTTAGTCAAATCCGGTTTGGATTGACCGGCTGATTGAGCGATGCTATTTGTGGTCAATAAAACCAGAATGATCCAGGCCAGGAAATGCAGGATAAGCCGCTGAAAAACTATCTGCGTTGCCGTAGAAACAGATGGGGAATGTTCATTTATTGAACATGAATCATGCGCTTCCGTCTGTTCCGGTTCCGCACCGGGGGCCTTGGATACTTTCTTTAGCGGTCTGTTAGGAATCCCATCAGAAAATCGGGGCACCCTCGTTTTTCTGCTTTTATCTCTGCTGACTGACTTATCTTCGGTGCGTTGTGGATAGCGCAAATCCATTACTTGCTTGCTCCGCTGGTCCGGCGATTGCCGTAAGCGCGGGTGTAAGGGAGGCAGTTACATCGATCATTGAGATCACCAGATGTTTTTGCCATCACAACTGAGGACAGAGTCAATACGAGTAGCAATTTTAAGCGCGATCCGGAAAATGAAGCACCTAACGGCTCAATAGCCTGCCTGCTTGAAGTATTCCCGGGTCCGGTTTTATGAAATGATGCATTCAGTTATATTCGTGGACAAGTCAATTTAGTTTTTGCAGTTGTTCATTCAGGCTGTTCAGTTTGGAATTAAATGCGGTCAGGCGTTCCTTCTCCTGCTCAACAACATTCGCGGGCGCGCGTTCTACAAAACTCGGATTTGACAGTTTGACCTGCGCCTTGGATATTTCAGCTTCAATGCGTGTAATTTCCTTGATCAAGCGTTCGCGTTCGGCAGCCGCATCGATTTCGATTTTAAGCATCAGCTTGAAATCCCTTACGATCGATACCGGTGCATCCGCGTCCGGCAATCCCTCCGGCTGGATTTCGATAGCGGTTAATTTCGCCAGAGACGACAGATAAGGCGAGTAATCCGTTAACATCCGCTGATCGCCGGCTGCCAGCAAGGGTACTTTGAGCGCCGGTGACAGGTCCATTTCACCGCGCAGGGTGCGGCAGGCATTCACCAGTTCTTTCAGTAACCGGATATTCTCAATGGCTTGCTGATCGATCATCGCGGGATTGGCGGCGGGATACGGCTGACACATGATGCTTGCGCCTGTTTTTCCCGCCAGCGGCGCAACCTTCTGCCACAATTCCTCAGTGATAAATGGAATGACAGGATGCGCCAGCCGCAGCATGGTTTCCAAGACGCGCACCAGTGTGCGCCGCGTCGCCCGTTGCGCGGAATCCTGCCCCGTATTTAACTGCACTTTGGCCAGTTCAACGTACCAGTCGCAATATTCGTCCCACACCAGTTCGTAAATCTCCCGTGCAACCAGATCGAAACGGTACTGAACAAATGCCTGCTCAACGGCCAGCTCCGCTTGCTGCAGACGGCTGATGATCCATTGATCCGCGGCGGAGTAGGTCAAGGGTAACGATTCGTCCAGTCCGGTATCCTTGCCCTCACAATTCATCATGACATAGCGGGTTGCGTTCCAG
>CAZDYN010000033.1:0-10319 GCA_964509635.1 uncultured Nitrosomonas sp.
TTACCGGCTGGACCGATGTTGATCTAACACCAAAAGGCATACAGGAAGCTCAAAGTGCCGGCAGGCTATTACGCGAACACGGGTTTGCGTTTGATATTGCCTATACATCCGTTCTCAAACGCGCTATCCGTACTTTATGGATCGTACTGGATGAGATGGATCAGATGTGGATTCCCATACAACACACCTGGCGGCTCAACGAACGGCATTATGGCGCGCTGCAAGGATTGAATAAAGCTGAAACTGCGGCACAATACGGCGACGAACAGGTTCTCATATGGCGGCGCAGCTATGATGTCAGGCCGCCCGCATTGAGCATTGATGACGAACGTTATGCAGGCGCTGATCCACGCTACAGAAATTTAACACAAAACGACATTCCTTTGACGGAGTGCCTTAAAGATACAGTTGCAAGATTCTTACCCTATTGGAATACGGTCATTGCACCGCAAGTTCAGGCTGGCAAAAGCGTTATCATTGCGGCACATGGTAATTCTTTAAGAGCACTCGTTAAGTATTTGGATAATATTTCCGACGAAGATATTTTAAACTGCAACATTCCAACCGGTGTTCCATTAGTCTATGAATTGGATGACAATATGAAACCGATTCAGAGTTATTATCTCGGAAACTTGACTGAAATTCAGGAAGCGATGGAAATTGTGGCCAATCAAGGCAAATCTGCCATTTAAAGCATAACTCTCGCACTTGTTCAGATATGAGTGCGAATACTGCGCTGTTTCGAATCAATCATACCGATCTGGAAGCTAATACGTTCTCCTCAACTCATTCACAACGCATACGGTTAATGCTGATAATCTGCGCGCTGATTCTATTCAGCCCGCTTTCAGCATTCTCAAACAATCAGGAGAATCTTAAGCTGTTGCGCGAGCGAATCCAATCGCTTCAAAAAGATTTGGCAGACAAGGAAACGAAAAAGCAGGATACGACGAATGCATTACGGAAAACCGAGCATGCAATCAACGGCATCACGGATAAATTAAGCAAACTTATTGAACATGACCGGCGAATTGTTGAAGAATACAAGCAACTGCAAACACGGCACAAACAAATTAATAATGAGATTGAAGCCGGGCGGAATCAACTGAAAAAACTGCTCTATCAACAGTATGTAGCGGGACAGCAGGACTATTTACGATTAGTGTTGAATCAACAAAATCCCAACCAGATGGCACGGGATATTTATTATTACAGACAGTTTTCCCTTGCCCGTTCATCCAGCATCAAAAATCTTGAGCATAATCAAAACGAAATTGAAAATCTGACTCAAACCAGCCGTAAAAAGAAAGATGAAATTACCGCGATTCAGTCTGAATATTTCAATCAACGAAAAAAGCTTGAACAGGAAAAAGCCAAACACCAGGCCATGCTCTCTCAGGTAGCTGCTCAAATTACTCAGCAGCAGCAAGAAATCAACAAACTTGAGAATGATGAGAAACGCATAACCCGTTTAGTTAATGAGATAAACAAACTACTCATTCAGGAAAAACCCCAAAGCACACTGATTAACAATAAGCTCCCCGTCGCCTCTGCAACAAGCGCTCCATTTACAGAACTCAAAGGCAAATTAAATTTACCCGTGCGCGGGAAACTTGTGAACACTTTTGGTGGTCAACGCTCAGGTAAACATGTTACTTGGAAAGGTTTGTTTATAGAATCGCCGAGTGGCAGTGACGTTAAAGCTATTTTTGGAGGCAGGGTGGTTTTTGCGGACTGGTTGAGAGGTTTTGGCAATTTGATAATTTTGGATCACGGAAACAGCTATATGAGCCTTTATGGCAATAATGCAACACTCCACAAACAAGTGGGCGATACGATTCGCGGCGGCGATACGATTGCAACCGTTGGAAATAGCAGTGGTAATGCCGATTCAGGTTTATACTTTGAGCTTCGTCACAGGGGCAAACCGTTTGACCCTTTGACGTGGATAAAAATAGAATGAACGCAGCAGCAGCCATTTATATAAATTTGATCAGTGCGGAGATAGCATAATGAGTAACGTAATCAAGAAAACAGGTTTAATTCTAATTGGTGTAATCACTGGAATGTTACTCAGTTTGAATTTCTCCGCTATTGCCAAGAAAGACAATATTGAGGCAATCCATCCGCTGCCGATCGAGGAATTGCGTACCTTCGCCCAAGTATTCGGCCGCATCAAGAGCGATTATGTAGAGTCCGTGGAAGACAAAAAACTGATTACCGAAGCAATCAACGGCATGCTGGTAGGACTGGATCCCCACTCATCCTACCTCGACAAAGATGATTACAAAGAACTGCAAATAGGAACGCAGGGCGAGTTCGGCGGTTTAGGCATCCAAGTCACGATGGAAGATGGCGTCGTAAAAGTGATTTCACCGATTGAAGATACTCCGGCATTCCGTGCCGGCATCAAAACCGGCGATTTGATAGTAAAACTGGATGACACCGTGGTAAAGGGCATGACACTGAATGACGCGATCAAGCTCATGCGCGGCAAACCCAATACTTCGATCAAAATCACCATTGTGCGGGAAGGTGAAACGGAACCGCTGGTCTTTAATCTGGTGCGCGACATCATAAAAATTCAAAGTGTCAAATCGAAAATGATCGAGCCTGGTTATGCGTATATCCGCATCACGCAATTTCAAGAACAGACCGGCGAGAATCTGGCACAAGCCATCAAAACCCTTTTTGCCGAAAACAGCGGATCCATGAAAGGATTAATACTGGATCTGCGCAATGATCCAGGCGGGTTACTCAATGGGGCGGTTGCTGTTTCAGCCGCTTTTCTGCCTGAAAATGCGCTGGTCGTTTACACGGAAGGACGCAGTCCTGATGCGAAAATGAAATTGCACGCCAATCCGGAATATTATCTGCGCGGACCTGACGAGGATTATTTAAAAGGACTGCCTTTCGAAGTTAAAACAGTACCCATGATCACTCTGGTCAACGGCGGTTCCGCTTCAGCATCGGAGATTGTAGCAGGCGCTTTGCAGGATCATAAGCGCTCTATCGTGATGGGATCACAAACATTTGGCAAAGGATCAGTGCAGACCATACTGCCATTAGGGAACAATACAGCGATCAAACTGACGACTGCGCGCTATTACACACCCAATGGCCAATCTATCCAGGCACAAGGAATCACCCCTGACATTCTGGATCAAGAAGCCGATAGCGGTGATGAGCAGCGCTTGCGGGAAGCAGATTTGAACCGGCATCTATCCAATGGCAAGAAAACAGAGAAGAAAGCCGCCGCTTCCGATAACGAACGAGCAGCGACAAAACCTGCCGGCGATAAGAAGGAAAAAAAGAATAAAGACAAGAAAAATAAAACCCCGATCGAATTCGGCTCCGAGGAAGATCTTCTGTTAAAACAAGCCATGAACTACTTTAAAGGCATTACCGCGGCGCCCGAGAAAAAAAGCGATGAAACCGAAAGCTGATTTCAAGGATCGTGGATGATCATCAGTTACTCCGATATAGCCGGCATATCCTGCTACCGCAAATCGATATTGCGGGGCAGGAAAAGCTCGATCAGTCGCATGTATTAATCATCGGCGCGGGCGGCTTAGGCTCTCCCGCGGCCATGTATCTCGCTGCCAGTGGAATTGGCCATCTGACTATCTGTGATAGCGACCGAGTTGATTTGACCAACCTGCAACGGCAGATAATCCATGACAGTGGCTCCATTGGCTTGGCAAAAGTTCAATCGGCAAAGCAATCTCTCGCCGGAATAAATCCCAGAATCAACGTCACCGCGGTTCAACAACATGTTGATGCGCAGAAACTCTCCGGAATTGTTCCGCAAGTGGATGCCGTGATTGATGCCAGCGATAACTTCAACACACGCCATCAAGTCAATCAAGCTTGCGTCACGTATAAGAAACCATTGATCTCAGGCGCTGCAATACGCTTTGACGGTCAAATCAGTGTTTTTGATTTACGCCGCACCGCAAGCCCTTGCTATCACTGCTTATTCCCGATTGATGGAGAACCGCAAGACATGCCTTGCGCTACCATGGGCGTATTCTCGCCGCTGGTAGGCATCATCGGCAGCATGCAAGCAGCGGAAACAATAAAAATTCTGCTCGGGATCGGAGAAAGTCTGAACGGCCGTCTGCAATTGCTGGACGGCCTCACGATGAACTGGCGCTCAATCAGGCTACACAAAGACCCTGCCTGTCCGGTATGCCATTCCCATCAATAACAACTGCCGTGACTCAGTGAATAATCGAATTCCCGTGCATTAACGAAGCGTCGAAGGCAGTATCATCAACCGCTGCACTTCCCAGTCGGCAAGCGGATCGCGCCTGAATTCACTTGTGACAAACTGATACCAGCGGCCGATGACAAAACACATCAGTAAATTTGCCTGCGCCGCAACATCCATATTAACTTTTAGCTGCTGTTCATTCACAGCAAAGCGAAGCGCCTGTTTTAATGTAGCCTCCAGACGCTCGTGCAATTGATTAATGCGCGGTTGCAAATGCTCGTTTTCATTAACCAATACATCGCCGGTCAGAATACGCGTCATACCCGGATTTTTTTGTGAGAAGCCCAGCAGCAACAGCAGCAAACTTTCAATCCGCTCAACACTGCGGGATTCTTCTTGCAGGATCTTGTTAATCCGTACAAACAGCGTCTTTTCAATAAATTCGATTAAAGCCTCGAACATCTGCGCTTTATTCGAAAAACAACGGTATAGGGATGATTCCGAAATTCCCGCCTGAGCGGCCAGTACTGCATTGGTAATCTTTATTCTCCGCGGGTGCTCCAGCATCACGGCCAGAGCCTGCAATATCTGATCTTCTCTTTCACATGATTTTACTGACTGATATGAGCGCTTCAATTGGATTACCGCAAAGAAATACAATAGCTGAAATATAACAAATTAACCGGCCGGTACAAAAACTATTCCGTTCCCGTCATGATTTCTCACTGACTGGTTAATTTGATAAACACGCAATAGTCATTCGAAATCAATATATAGAATAACTTTGCGTAAACTAGACCTGTTCGCCTTAAACACGCTAAAATCGCTAATTTTTTGGATTACCATTCATGCACACTTGGCGAAGGACATCGATACGCACCAAAACGCCGGTTGCACTGACGATCGGTAATTTTGATGGCGTTCACTTGGGTCATCAGGCCATGCTCGCTCGCCTCAAAGATGCGGCCAGCCGGCTCGGACTCCCAGCCTGTGTGATGACTTTCGAGCCGCATCCGCGTGAGTTTTTCGCTCCGGATCAGGCACCTGCCCGGTTAACCAGCCTCCGGGAAAAACTGCAAATCCTAACCCGGGCGGAGGTGGATTGCATTCATGTCTGCCGTTTCAATTATGACTTTGCCAGAATCAGTCCGGAACAATTTATTACGCGCATTCTGAACCAGGAGCTATCCGTCCGCTGGTTGCTGGTAGGTGATGATTTCCGTTTCGGCGCGCGGCGTGCCGGTGACTTTGCCATGCTGCAATCTTTCTCAGCAAAAAATGGCTTTACCGTCGAAGTCATGCCGGGTATCGCCATCGACGGTCAGCGCGTCTCGAGCACCTCGACCCGGCAAGCACTGGCTGATGGCGATCTGGATGCAGCCAGAAAATTACTGGGCAGACCCTACAGCATCAGCGGGCGGGTTGTGGATGGCGACAAAATCGGCAAACAAATCGGATTCCCGACCGCAAATATCCAGTTGAAGCATAATCATCCGCCGCTTTCGGGTATTTTTGCCGTGTCGGTATACGGCGCCACTGAATCCTTCCCCGCAACCCCGCTGCCCGGTGTTGCCAGTCTGGGGGTGCGGCCAACCACTCATGTAAATGGCAAGCCCGTACTGGAAGTGCATTTATTCGACTTTAACGCTGAAATTTACGGGCGCCGTTTACAAATTGATTTTCTGCATAAACTGCGTGATGAAGAAAAATATGTCGATATCGACACGCTCATCCGGCAAATCGAACAAGACGTCGCGCAAGCAAAAAAATTTTTTATGACTGCCCCAGCTCATCCCAGCAGTCTGTGCACTGTTTTTTAACTTATTGACTGTATTATCTCATTCATGACCGATTATAAGAAAACCCTCAATTTACTCGACACGCCTTTCCCGATGCGCGGCAATCTGGCCGGCCGCGAACCCGGCATGTTGAAAGCCTGGCAAGAAAAAAATCTGTACCAGAAAATCCGCGCCATCAGCAAGGGGCGCCCCAAATTCATTCTCCATGACGGCCCGCCTTATGCCAATGGCGATATTCATATCGGCCATGCGGTAAATAAAATCCTCAAGGACATCATCATCAGGAGCAAAACCTTATCCGGTTTTGATGCGCCGTATATCCCCGGCTGGGATTGCCACGGTTTGCCGATCGAACACCAGATCGAAAAGAAACACGGCAAGCATCTGCCCGCCGGTAAGGTGCGCGAACTCTGCCGCGCTTTCGCCCAGGAACAGGTGGAACGCCAGAAAACCGATTTCATCCGCCTGGGCGTGCTGGGCGATTGGGACAATCCCTATCTGACAATGAATTTCAAAACGGAAGCCGGCATCATCCGCGCGCTGGGCAAGATTTATCAGAACGGTTATCTGTATCAGGGACAGAAACCGGTCAACTGGTGTATTGACTGCGGTTCCGCACTGGCTGAGGCGGAAGTGGAATATGAAGACAAGACTTCGCCCGCGATTGATGTCGGTTTCACCGTGCAATCGTCCGAACACCCATTGCTCTGCGACGTTTTCGGCATCCCGATCCCGGAAAATGGCAGCGTTTATGCCATCATCTGGACTACCACACCCTGGACATTACCGGCCAACCAGGCAGTCAGCGTTCATCCGGATTTTGATTATGAACTGATACAAACGACACGCGGCTGGCTGATCCTCGCAGCCGAACTGAAGCAGGCTTGCCTGGAGCGCTACGGCTTAAGCGGCGAAACACTGGCCACATGCAAGGGCCAGGCGCTGGAGCATTTGCCGTTGCAACATCCGTTTGAAGCGCGCACGGTCAAAATCATCTGCGGCAAGCATGTCACACTGGAAGCCGGCACGGGACTGGTGCATACGGCGCCCGCGCATGGCTTGGATGACTATTTTGCGGGGCAACAATATGGCCTGCCGAGCGATAGCCCGGTGGATGGCGATGGCAAATTTACGGCCGCTACTCCACTGGTGGGCGGGCTTTCGGTGTGGAAAGCCAACGATATTGTCATCGATATGCTCAAAACCAGCGGACATCTTTTCTGCCTGAAAAAAATCGACCACAGCTACCCGCATTGCTGGCGACACAAAACCCCGATCATTTTTCGCGCAACACCGCAATGGTTTATTGGCATGAACCTGCACAGCACGGCGGAAGCAACGGCACAGCATAAAACCTTGCGCGAACTGGCCATGCAGGCGGTCGAATCCACAGCGTTTTACCCGGCATGGGGCAGAGCCCGCCTGGAAGCGATGATCAAGAACCGTCCGGATTGGTGCGTATCCCGTCAGCGCAACTGGGGCGTTCCGATGACATTCTTTGTGCATAAGGATACTCATGCGCCGCATCCACGCTCGCTTGAACTACTCGAACAAGTAGCGCAGAAAGTGGAACAACTGGGCATCGAAGCTTGGTTTGCGCTGGATGCCGCCGAATTGCTCGGGGAAGAAGCCAGGGATTATAAAAAACTGACCGACACGCTGGATGTCTGGTTTGATTCCGGCACCACACACGACACGGTCGTCAGAGCCGATGCGCAACTCAAGCTTCCGGTTGATCTGTATCTGGAAGGCTCCGACCAGCATCGCGGCTGGTTCCAGTCTTCACTGCTGACCGGCTGTGCCATTAATAACCGCGCGCCTTACGACGCTCTGCTGACACACGGATTCGTCGTGGACGGCAACGGCCACAAAATGAGCAAGTCCAAGGGAAATGTCATTGCCCCGCAAAAAGTGATGGATACTTCCGGTGCCGATATCCTGCGATTATGGGTGGCTTCAACCGATTATTCAGGCGAACTCTCGATTTCCGAAGAAATTCTGAAGCGCGTGGTTGAAAGCTACCGGCGTATCCGCAATACGCTGCGCTTCTTGCTTGCCAATCTGATGGATTTTAATGCGCAGACAGACGCCGTGGCCGTCACAGATTGCCTGGAAATCGACCGCTATATGCTGGCGCTGACCGAAGCCTTTCAGGAAGATCTGACGCAAAGCTATCAGCGGTATGAATTTCATCAAGCAGTGCATAAGCTGCATAATTTCTGTTCCGAGGATTTGGGCGGATTCTATCTGGATATCCTCAAGGATCGCCTGTACACGGCAGCGGCCACAGGCCTCCCCCGCCGTTCGGCACAAACTGCGCTGCACCATATCACGCATAGCCTGGTACGCCTGTTTGCGCCGGTTCTGAGCTTCACGTCGGAAGAAGTCTGGGAGCATCTGACAGGCGATAGCAAAGACAGCGTGCTGTTGCATACCTGGCACACCTTTCCGGCGCAACCGGATACCGGATTGTTACAGCAACGCTGGGCAAAAATACGTGCGATACGCGCACACGTATTAAAAAAACTGGAAGATTCCCGAACCCGGGGAGAGATCGGCTCCTCACTGGCGGCAACGGTTGAAATTCGCGCCAGCAGCGAAGACTTCACTCTGCTCAGCGCGCTCGGCGACGACCTGCGCTTTGTGCTGATTGTCTCCGAAGTCAATCTGGTTCAGGCCGCTGATGCGCAGCAGGAAGATATTGTTGTGACGTCCAGCGCACATGCAAAATGCGAGCGCTGCTGGCATTACCGCCAGGATACCGGCCAGCATGCGGAACATCCGGCTCTGTGCGCACGCTGTGTCACCAATCTTTACGGCAGCGGCGAGCAGCGGCATTATGCGTAAAGCCATACGATCATTGACTGGAAACTGCATACCATGAAACTATACATCAGCCTCGGCATTGCCCTGATCGTTCTGATACTGGATCTCGCCAGCAAATACTGGGTCGAGTCCGCATTGGAGTTTGGTCAGAGCATTCCGCTCACCGGCTTCTTTAACCTGGTATTGACCTACAATCCCGGCGCCGCATTCAGTTTCCTGAGCGAGCAATCCGGCTGGCAGCGCTGGTTCCTGAGCGGCATCGCCGGCAGCGCCGCGCTATTGATCGTCTATCTGCTCAATAAATATAAACACGAGAAACTGTTCTGCCTATCGTTAAGCCTGATCCTGGGCGGTGCGGTGGGGAACCTGTACGACAGAATTACATTGGGTCATGTGGTCGATTTTCTGGATTTCTACATCGGCCATTATCACTGGCCGGCGTTCAATATCGCCGATTCCGCCATCTTTATCGGCGCGGCGCTGATGATTTATGAAAGCTTCCGGAATAAAGAAAATCCCGAAGATTCCGGAAAAAAACCCGATCCTGAACCTTAGGAAGCCCTGAACAAGCGTCATTCCAGGCAAGAGCGTAAATCCATTGCATTGATTATTTGAAGATTCCTCACCGCGCCCGGAATGACAAATGCGCGTTATTCAAAATTTCCCTTACTTGCCCGATTTCTTCTCCTTGGCAATCGGGTTTTGCAAGGTATAGCCATGTTCCTTCATTTTATACCCGCCATAAGCACCCGCACCGGCAGCCACCAAAGTCCAGCAGCCGGATAGCAACGGCAGTATCAGCAGAAAAGCAAGCACGTTCAATATCTGTTTTCTTTTCATTCCGGATTCCAATACAAAATTAAATTTTCAGTCAGTTTACCGTCATTCTTCCTTACGGTAAATTCTGCCATCCCGCTCACAGATTATAGATTATCCAGCGGGCTGACAACCGCCTTGCCGCCCTTATTCAAAGCATAAGTGCAAATCATATCAGGTAAATAAACCGCGCCAACTCTTTCACGCAAACGCAGTCCTTCCAGCAAGCGCATACCTGTTCCATACAGCAAACCGGCAACCAACAACCACATGGTGTCATCCAGTCCAGCCAGGGCAGATCATTTGCCACATAACAGGACAGTTTATTTGTTCTCTACTCCGGCTTGGTAAAACCTCATAATTAAATTACAATTTTCTAATTTTAGTTAGGATTTACTATGCCCGATTCTGAAACGTTGAAATATATTGTGCCCGCAATCATTGCCGTGATCGGCTGGTTTGCAGCCCATCAATTCAACGTGTACAGAGATCGTCAGAATAAGCGTCGCGATCTCCGAGTTGAGTTCTTGCTAGACGCTTATCGCCGACTTGAATCTGCAGCCAATCGCGATGAAAAAACGGAAGTTCAGAAGCTCGCCTTCGAGTCCGCTGTTGCTGACATTCAATTACTTGGAACATCCGAGCAAGTGGCAGCAGTAGTA
>CAZDYN010000033.1:10419-12909 GCA_964509635.1 uncultured Nitrosomonas sp.
CGGGTAGTGATGCTCAAATTGATGAAGTTCTTCGATTGCTTCGTCAAGACCTGCGCAACGAAATAGGTCTTAAAGGAACGGTAGAAAATGCTGTCGTTTTCCGTTTTACCCGTACACGATAGGGTCACGCAATAGGTTCAAGTCTTGATAAAATCAAATCACACCGCTACTCATCCCAATGCTCCGCCCGCTCCGCCTTAAATTCCCCGGTGCAATCCATCACGTAACCGCTCGCGGCAACGCGCGGGGAAACAACTTTCTGGATGATGAAGACCGGGCGCTGTTTCTTGCCGTTCTGGCGGAAGCCGTAACTCGCTTTGGCTGGCTATGCCATGCCTACTATTCAGCGGTCAGCAAAATAATCACGGGAAACGCGATATAAAACGATGATGTCAAAATGCGACCCCATTCACGCGCCCCATTCACGTTGATTATCAAAGATTCCTCACTCTGTTCGGAATGACATAGAAGGGTCGCTCAGAGTTTCCTTAATCATCAAGAAGGCTGCGGAGGAACTTTTATCCACTCGCCGGAACATTGTTTGACATAAGGATAATATCCTTCAGGGTTACGGCAATAATACCAATAGTTTTTTTGCGCAGGCGGGGGAGCCGGCCTGAAAACATCGTTGCGTTGAACATAAGCCGGCGCTCTCGCGGGAGCTGCAACCAGCGGCGCTGAAAATACCGGCGTAGCGGCAAGCAAGGCGGGATAGCCGCCCAGCGGATAATATGGTTCAAAATAGCGGTAAGGGCCAAAACCGGCATAATTACCATAGAAACCGACACCGCCGCGCCGGCTGTAAAAACCGAAACTGCTGACAGGCATGCCAAAGCCATAATAACCGAAGGGGGTAAACGGACTGTAATAACCAAAAGGCCCGAACCCGAATCCGTATCCCAGCCCCACGCCCAGCCCAAGGCCAAACCCCAGACCGAAGCCGTCATGATGATGCCCCCAGCTATGATGATGACCATCGTGGTGATCATGCCCGGTATTCTGATCCATATTCGTATTGTTCTGGATATTCACAGTCTGCGTGGAAGCATCGCCTTGCGTAACACTGCTGTCCTGAGCGGATTGATCCGCTTCAGTTGAAGCTGCCTCGGCCGATCCGGTGGATTCAACCGTATCGGCTGATTCCGCTGGTTCCGTTGATGCGGCTGATTCCAATGATTCCGGCGATTCGTTTGATTCCGTCAATTCCGCAGGCTGGCTCGCGAATTCTTTTTGCAGCGGTTCTTGCGCGAATTCATCGCTGCTTTGTCCGGATTCAATACTCTGCTCTACATTGTTCCCCGTATCCGGATCGTTCGCTTGATCAAATCCGCCGGCTTGATCAAAATCGCTTCCCTGGCCTGGGTCACCGGAAAATCCAAAATCCTCCGGCTGATTGAAATCATCATTCTGATAAAAAGCATCACTTTGATCATAACCACCTGGGTCATAACCGCCTTGGTCAGAGTATCCGCCGGAATCATAACTGCCGCCATAATCGCCATCGGAGCCGCCTTCGTAACCACCGCCATAATCATTTCCGAAATCGCCGCCACCGTAATCGCTTCCAAAGTCGCCCCCTCCGAAGTCGCCTCCAAAGTCACCACCGTCGAAACCGCCACCATCCCCCTCGGCACTTGCCGTGCTCGCTGAGAATATTCCGCAGAGGACGATAGCCAAGCAAGTTAATTTGAATTTTTTCATATCAACCTCGATCAGAATGTAATGAAACAGCTTTCCTCTTGTTCTTAACAATCATTCCCAATCCTTCAACATCCATGGCATGCTCTTTATTTTCATCTATTATTGTCATCATAGCGGGCAAAATGTGAATGCATACTGAATGAAGTTGAGCATGGCCATGCCTTCGATCAGGCGGATCATCCGCATTATCCCCAACCGCTGAAAATCGCTTCATTTGTATCGATTTTATGGAAATTATCGGAACTGATTCCAATATGTGCGAAAAAATCACATACTAATCTTTGTTAATTGTTTAGATTCGATAACCGGTGCCGGGTTTACCGATATCAAGCGGATTTTGATTTTAGCTATCAGTCAGCAAACCGTTGAACCTAAATTCCTCAGTTGAAATTCAGGTTTAATAATCAGCGTAATAGATTTTGGGTTGCCAGCTCTTGGCAACCCAATGTTCATAAACCCAGAGGACCGTCACTTTGCCAAAGTAAAGCAGAGTGGTTATTTGTCTTCAGAGAACTCATCGATCAACTGCTTCACACGCGCGCAGTGACTGCCCTGCCAGTAAATCTGGCCGCATACCGGGCAAAGCAGAAATTTGTCGTAATACCGCTTTGTCAAAGGCTCCAGGCGATGTTCAACCGTTTGCTTGCCGGTTTCGATCAATTCTCCATTGCAGTGCGCGCAACGCGTCAATGGTTTCATCAAGGAATACAAAGCAAATCTTTCTAAAACTTCCCCGGTTTGAATCTTGGGTATATCCGAGCGGACAAAATACCCATGCGTAATGATTTT
>CAZDYN010000034.1:0-12828 GCA_964509635.1 uncultured Nitrosomonas sp.
AGCCGGTACCCGCCCCACGCGCCACCACTGGCGTTTTCGTTGCATGACAAAGCTGTAAAACTTTAACGATTTGCTCTTCCGTCTGCGGCAACACGACTACCATGGGCAGTTGCCGGTACGCCGATAGACCGTCGCATTCATACGGCTTCAGATCCTCGGTTTCATACAACACTGCCTCGCACGGCAGAAAGGATCGCAGTTGATTGATAAATTCTTGATAAGACATGTGATTACTCAGAACGCTTTTGAATTTCGTGATTGGCCATTTTTTCCAGCATTTTCACAATGGCCGAATTATCCCATTTCGCGCCACCATGCGCGAGACAAGCAGAAAATAATTCACGGACGGTGGCTGTATTCGGCAAACTCACACCCAAAGCGGAAGCGCTTTCCAATGCAATATTCAAATCTTTTTGATGTAATTCGATGCGAAAACCCGGCTCAAAGCGCCGGTTAATCATACGCTCCCCATGCACCTCCAGTACGCGTGAAGCTGCAAACCCACCCATCAGAGCCATCCTTACCTTGTCCGGATCAGCGCCGGCCTTGGATGCGAACAACAATGCCTCAGCCACCGCTTCGATGGTTGACGACACCACAATCTGATTGGCGACTTTGCAAATCTGCCCGGCACCGGTATCGCCGATATGCGTCACACTATTTCCCATCAATTCCAAAATGGGTTTTACTTTGCCGAACGCCGCCACACTCGCGCCCACCATTATCGTCAACGTGGCATTCCGCGCTCCCACATCGCCACCGGAAACCGGCGCATCCACATAATCATGACCCAGTGTTTTGATCCGGTCTGCGAACTTACGCGTTTCCAACGGCGAGATCGAGCTCATGTCAACGATAATCCTGATCCGGCCAGGATCGTATTGCAAGCCTGCGGCTATTCCATCCACGCCGAACAGCGCTTTTTCCACATCCGGCGTATCCGGCAACATCGTGATGATTATGTCAGCATATCGAGTCACTTCTTGAGGGGAAGAAAAAACCCTGCCGCCCAGCGCAACCAAATCCGCAGGCACGCCGCTGCGCGAGTGCAAAAATAAACTGTGTCCACCTTTGATCAAATGTCCGGCCATGGGTTTGCCCATGATGCCCAGACCGATAAAACCGATATTTGCCATAACTCTTTACACTTAAAATGGATAACCGAATGATATGTCGATAGCAGGAATAACAAAAGCAAAAACTACCACTGATGTTGGTTGATTTGGCGCATATCATAAACGATCACGACAGAACGAGATCTGCTGATTATTGAGCCGTGATGAAAAAACCTGTAAATTGACTCCCATCAGTCACGCCATTGTGTCACGACTCCGTTGATCCGAATGAATAAAAAACTTTCCGTATTACTGCATTATGGTCTGGTATGCGGTTTTTCCGCCAGCCTTTTCCTTCTGAGCGGTTGCCAGTCTTTCCTGACCAACTCATCATCATTGCCCGCCCCAACGGCCAATTCATTACCCATTCCGGTCGCCAGTCATGAGTTCAGTTTCGACCCGGTCCGCGATGATGTGGTTGGCACGCTACAAGTCATAACCGCCGGCAAAGAAGACACTCTCTCGGACATCGCCCGGCGCTTCAATCTGGGTTACGAAGAAATCGTCAGCGCCAACCCTGGCGTTGACCCCTGGCTGCCGGAAGCAGGCACTCCAATCATCATCCCCACACAATTTGTGCTGCCGGATGCGCCACGCCAAGGCATTGTGATCAATCTTGCCGCCATGCGCTTGTTTTACTTTCCGAAAATGAAAGCCGGAGAACCGCAGAAGGTCATCACTCATCCGGTCGGTATTGGCCGTGTGCAATGGAAAACACCGGAAGGCACAACCCGGGTCACCGCAAAAAAAGAAAACCCCAGCTGGATACCGACACCTTCGATCCGGAAAGAACATGCAAAGAATGGCGATCCCTTGCCTGCAGTCGTGCCACCCGGTCCGGACAATCCGATGGGCACTCATGTATTGAGACTCGGCTGGCCGAGCTACGCCATTCATGGCACCGACAAACCACCAAGCATCGGCTTACGCGGCAGCCATGGCTGTTTACGCATGTACCCGGAAGATATTACAGGCATCTACAACGGCGTGCCGGTCGGCACGCCGGTACGCACCGTGAATCAGCCTCATTTATTCGGCTGGCGCAATAACCAGTTGTACCTACAGACTTATCCTGTTCTGGAAGACGACAAGCGCAATCACGGTGTACTGCTCAAGAAATCATTGAATGCTTCACGCGCAACGCGCAAAGCGAAATTCGATGTACGCCCCCAAGCCAGGATCAATCAATCCCTGCTTGACGAAATGATTCGCAACCCGCGCGCTGTAGCCATACCGGTTACTCAACCGGATATGACATTGCAAGCCTATTTCGATCGTGCCGTCCGGGTACAAAACACGCTGCCGTTCAATGCAACCTGGGATGGTGACATGAGCAAACAACTATCGGCAGCCGAGGTACTGGAAATGGGAGATAAGAAGTCCGACAAGGTTCGATAGAGCAAAAAAACAATCATTGATTACAATCAGCCACAAACCAATTACTGTCAAATCAACTCAGTAAAAATAACCGGACTATCATCCATACGGATACGCCCATGGAAATGACGGCAAATCCCTGCTGCAACTTCGGACCGGCAAGATAATGCGCAAAAATGCTCCCGGCCAGCATACCTGTCAGCGCACCCGCGGCAAAAGGCAGTGCAACAGACCAGTTCATGCTACCCAGAAAGGTTGCGGAAACAACCCCCACTGCTGAAATAAGCGCAATCACGGCCAGCGATGTCGCCAGGATGGATTGCATGGGTAAATTGGTGGCTTTTTTTAATGCCGGCACAACGACAAAACCGCCTCCGACACCCAGCAGTCCGGATAGAAATCCGGTTATCCCTCCGGAAACGGCTAACGCGCGGGCGCACGGCCAGTTCCATATTAAACGGCCTTGATCATACGCCAGCTGGCAAGGGACTGAAACGGATTGCAGACCGGCAGTATTCATGGCTTGATCATTCTGTTGCAGACTCTGCCGCAGCATACTGACTGCAACATAGAACAAAACCAGCGCAAACAACACAGTCAGAGGCGCGTTGGGCAGTTTTTGCGCTAGCCAGATGCCGAGAGG
This sequence comes from uncultured Nitrosomonas sp., assembly GCA_964509635.1. Classification (GTDB taxonomy): domain Bacteria; phylum Pseudomonadota; class Gammaproteobacteria; order Burkholderiales; family Nitrosomonadaceae; genus Nitrosomonas. Next base: position 3,136 of record CAZDYN010000034.1, read on the forward strand.
TGCAGTCATTATGCCGGTAATCGCGATAAACCCGGCAGCCCGGTAACGCACCTTCCCCTGCCGATGCGCAATTAATGCGCCGATTGCCGCTGACAAGCACACTGCAAATAATGTAACCGGAGCGGATTCGGCAACAGTAAGATGCAATCCGAATATGAGCAAGGGCACTGCGATGATAGTCCCGCCCGCGCCGGTCAACGCAAGCGCCGTGCCGGTACAGGCACCAAGAAGTATGCTGGTTAACAAAATATCCATTTGCTCAGCGTGATTTTCCGGGGCGGGCAAGCCATTCCTTGCCTTTTAACATGCCATGCCAGTATATCCATGGAAAAACAGTCTTTTTGAAAAACCAGTAAAGTTTGCTGGGTGCGGTTGGATTGAATGGGAATGTAGGTAACAACTTGCCGCCAAAACCAAACTCGGCAAGCACGACCTTGCCATTTTCCACGGTCAGCGGACATGCGCCGTAACCGTCATAAAAGGTTGCAAATTCCCGGTCTTCTTTTTCCGCCAGGAGATTCTCGGCCACCACAACTATTTGCTTTCTGGCGGCTGCTGCGGTTTTTGCATTGGGTGACGAACAAGCGTCTCCCAGTGAAAATATATTCGGATAATCGGTATGTTGCAGCGTTTTTTCGTTTACCTTGCAGAAACCGCTGGCATCCGCCAAAGGACTGTCACGCAAAAAATCCGGCGCCATTTGCGGCGGCGTTACATGCAGCATATCGAAAGGTTTCGCTTCACGGACCACCGTGCCGTCAGCGTCCTTAATTTCAAAATAGGCGATCTTTTGCACTCCATCCACTTTGACCAGATTGGAATTGAATACCAGTTTCGCATGATAGCGTCTGACATATTCCATCAGGGAAGGAACAAAATCGGCCACGCCAAATAGCACGGCGCCAGCCGTATTGAATTCAACGTCGATGTTATCCAGACAGTGTGCGCGCATCCAGTGATCGCAGGAAAGATACATGGCTTTCTGCGGCGCCCCGGCACATTTGATGGGCATCGACGGCTGGGTAAAAACCGCTTTTCCGGATTTAAGCCCCTGCACCAACTCCCAGGTATAAGGCGCCAAATCGTACCGGTAATTGGAAGTAACACCGTTTTTACCCAGCGTCTCTTCCAGTCCTTCAATCTTTTCCCATGCCGTGCGGATACCGGGGCAGACAATCAATTGCCGGTAGCCTATCACTCGGCCATCGGCCAAACGCACTTTGTTGTGCTGCGGATCGAAACCGGCTGCGGCGGCCTGTATCCATTCCGCGTGGCTGGGAATCACCTCCGCCATCGGCTTCACTGTCTCAGCAATGTCGTATGCGCCGCCGCCCACCAATGTCCAGGCAGGCTGATAATAATGTTTATCGCTTGGCTCAATTATCGCGATGCGCAGCGCCGGCCGCCGTTTAAGTAAACTGGCGGTAACCCCGATGCCGGCCGAACCGCCGCCGATCACAACCACATCAAAAGCATTTCCCCAGTTACAAGCATCAACGACTGATTCCGGTGCCTCTACATCGTTGCTGGTACTCTGCCGGGTCATTTCATGCATAGCGGCCGCTCGTCTGCCGGAATTACAAAATGCCAGAACTGGTTTGGGTAACTCAGTCATGAGTTTTTGAAAAGCTTCGACACGTTCGGCGGATATGGCACCCACTTTGACAGGCAAATAGCAGAAGGTAATACCCAGTGACTTAGCCATCGCTTCCAATTCTTTACTGGACGGCTGGTTTTCACCGCCTTCATAATCCGGGCGGTTACAAATAATGGATTTATAGCCAGCCGCAGCAATCTCCGCAATGTCATCAATACTGATTTGACCGCTAACCGACAATTTGTGATCCAGCTTGGTAATATCAATGGGCATATTCGTTCTCCTTTATCAATCAGCCACTTCCCATCGTAGCCGCAACTTCTGTTTCCGCAGGGATGATGCCGCAAACCGGATCATATGCATGGCAATCAATATCCGCTCCTTCAAGCGGAATGTTTCTTGCAGTAAAGATTAAATAAAGTCTCCATAATTTTGGTGGCTTCCGGACTTGCCAGACTATAGTAGATATATTTCCCCCTGCGCTCCGTTGCTACCAGATTCTCTTCCCGCAGTACGGTCAGTTGTTGCGATAATGTAGGTTGATGAATATCCAGTAATTTTTCCAATTCACCGACATTCCGGGTTCCCTGGCTCAGTTCGCACAAAATGAGCAACCGGTCTTCATTAGCCAGTATCTTCAGCAAAGCGCAAGCATCCGAGGCAGATGTATGTAGCGCCTCGATATCGTGTAAAACAGGTTCTGTTTTCATAATTTATTCTTGATTATGGTTAGCGCGTATTGAAATAAAATTTCAATGATAAATCCATTACTGAGCGAATGGTTAAAATTCTAATTTATTTTCATCCAATCAACCACGCTCTTGCACGATATGATAAATACCCATCCCCATCAGCATTGCAATAAGAAATACCCATGCATCGATACTGCCTGTTCCGGTTAGTACCAAGGCCGGTCCGGGACAAATACCCGCAATTCCCCAGCCGACTCCAAACAACAGGCTGCCCAATAGTAAACGGCTATCGATTTTTGTCGCCATTGGTATCTGCATGGATGAGCCCAGGTAGCTTTGCTTGCGTCCCTTTGCCAATGCAAAAGCGACAGAGCCCATCGCCACCGCACCCGCCATGACCCATAACAATGATGAATCCCAGTCCCCTGTGATATCAAGAAATGCCAAAACTATGGCCGGATTGACCATACCGGACAAGATAATACCCAAACCAAAAACGATTCCTGCGAATAATGCCATCAAGCTAACCATTTTATGTTCCCCAATCATTCCGCTTATTCGAACCACAGGCCAGACACATGCCGGATTACATAGACTGTCGCAAAACCGGTCAACATGAATATCGCTGTCGCCGCAATTGAACGCGGCGATCGTCTTGACAATCCGCAAACACCATGCCCGCTGGTGCAGCCCGAGCCAAGACGAGTGCCATAGCCAACCAACAGACCGGCCACAAGCAGCATCGGATAACTGGCTTCAATCCGGATCTGCGGCAAATCAAAAAAGAACTGCCAGATCGCTACCGAAAGAACCAGTCCCGAAATAAAAGCGACACGCCAAGCGATATCGCCTTTCTGCATCCGGTATAATCCGCCCACGATCCCCGATATGCCCGCAATGCGACCGTTTACCAGCAATAGCAATGTCACGGCAAGTCCTATTACAAGACCGCCGGCTGCCGCATGCCACGGGATTGATTCCAATTGAATGAACATACCTACCCCCTCCTTTTACACGTTCATATTAGTTCATATAGGCGCATAATATCATATTTTCATACATTATGTCTTATGATATATTATAGATGACTTTACAGTTGTATAATACGCAAGAATTTTTTCAGATGACAGGAGAATAAAATGAAGCCGAATATCCAAGCATTCTTTGATTCAGCAACCTGGACTGTCAGTTATGTTGTCTATGATGAGGCAGGCGGCCATTGCGTCATTATTGATCCGGTTCTGGATTACGATCCCAAGACCAGCAGAACCGGGACGCACTCGGCGGACAGGCTGATTGCATTTGTCCGCGAACAACAGCTAACGGTTGACTGGATACTTGAAACCCATGCGCACGCGGATCATTTATCCTCCGCTGAATACCTTAAAAATCAATTGGGCGGAAAAACCGGCATTGGTGACAATATTCCTGCCGTGCAAAAAACTTTCAAAAAAATTTTCAATCTCGGTGATGAGTTCAATCCGGATGGCCATCATTTTGATCACCTGTTGACTGACGGCGAGCTATTCCAAGTTGGGAAATTAACAGCCAAGGCCATTTCCGTATCGGGCCATACACCCGCAGATATGGCTTATCAATTTGATGATGCCATTTTTGTCGGAGACACGCTTTTCATGCCGGATATCGGAACCGCACGCGCTGACTTTCCAGGCGGCGATGCGCATCAGTTATTTAAATCCATCCGGAAATTGCTTGCTTTTCCCCCGGCAACGCGGTTATTCATGTGTCATGATTACCCGCCGGCAACGCGTTCAGCCAGGTGGGAAAGTACCGTTGCCGAGCAACACGCACACAACATTCATGTTCATGATGGCATCGATGAAAACACATTTGTCTCGATGCGCGACAAACGCGATGCTACGCTGGAAATGCCTACTTTGCTGCTGCCATCAATACAACTCAACATCAGGGCTGGAAAATTACCGCCAGCCGAGACAAATGGCATTGCCTATTTCAAGCTGCCAGTTAACTTGATCTGAGCTGTTTCGGCAAAACCGGGCTCAAGCTTGCGCCGTGACAAAATTGCCATGCCGCTGATCAAATTTAACGGCAATAAAACGGGTGCCGACAGAAATTCCTTTTCCTTCATAATGTTTATGCGTCACTTCAGCAACTGCCTGAAAATTAGGCGCATCAATTTTTATAATATCATTGGAATCCAGCATCACGTCAGTCATGAAACGGATCCCTGCGGGGGATAAGTCCTGGAATAAACCCTGATAAGGCTCTCCCGGCCAGAATAAATAAAAATTAAATTCCCCCCTGATTGTCATTCGCATCGTTGCCCGGTGTGATGATCCCCGCTTCTCATGCGGCACTACACGCAGTGGACTGGCACATTCCAGGCAATTCTCATTTTGATATACGGTTGTCTGCGGCACATAGGGCACTTTACAGAAAAGGCAATAATGCGTGATGACTGCCCGATACGGTTCAACTGCATACGGCGATGTGCTTTGAGCATCGGCTGCGAGTGCAGGCAGATTGGTATTTAACCGGGCGCTCTTTGAAGCATTACGATATACATTATTCGCGAGTAGCGCGTCATACCGTTGACGCATCGCAGGGTCCGCAAGAATCCGGTAAGCTTCATCGAGTAACGCCGCATCTTGCAGAAAACTCTTTTTTAACGCTAGATAGCTAGCTGTAATCGTTACATTTGGCGCGTCCGGTTGTACCTGAAGAATCCGGTAATAGTTACGCTGATTTAAATGGGTTGCACATCCGTCACCCTGTTCTTCCGCCGCGTAATAGGGATTTGCGCCAAGCGCACCCTGACTAAGCGTTTTTATATGATAGCGTTTCAGTAATTCACGATCATAAACAGCTCGCTTACGAGGGTCCCGCAATGTATTAAAAGCGATATTGAGTAAACTCGCATTCCAATCCGGGCCATCCAGATCAGGACGCATTTCGAGCTTCTGTTTTAATACGCGGAAACTCTCCTGAATCACCGTCATCGGAGCATCAGGTTGAACATGGAGAATTCGATAAAAGTTACGCCGCTCGATCATGATTGCCGCGAATTAAGAACAGCACGTTAACAGAGCATTGATTGCAATACTCTTTCCTCTTGCATCTCAATAGCTTGCAGTATCAGGCAAGACTTCTCGCAGTATACACATATCGATCAATATCACCAATACATGACTCAACAGCCACTCTGTAAATACCTAATTATTAATGATCACTACACCATTTTGCACATCAGAATCGGCTTGAAAATCCTCATCTCAGTAATTTCTCTACAATTTCTTATTCACATCTTGCATATCACTAAAAAGTGATTATAATGAGAATCATTCTCATTAATATGATCTAACCTACGATGGATATCTTAAGTTTACCGCAAACAAAAATAAGAAATTTGCATCAATCCAGTACGCCCGATTTAAGCACACCGATTGACAGCAATGCCTTATTCAAGAATGGTGATGTTGTATTCATACTGCATAAAGGTGAACAATACTCACTGCGACGCACACGGAATGGCAAGTTAATTCTGAACAAATAGTGGATTAAAGACGCATATCATGTATATTTAGAAGGGTAAGTTGTTACCGGTATCGCTACCTCTGGAACCAACATGAAGTGTGCTATACGGCAAATACATGATTGGGGCTCATACCGGGTATTTTCCAACATTGGTTTGTTTGCAATCTCTACGTGAAGCAAGGCCAGCCGTGTATGAAATACCATAGCGATATCTTTTCTGACAAACGCAATACACCCAAAAAGATATTTGTCTTAGGAGCTAAAAATGAAAGGTAACGTAGATATTATTCGCTGGCTGAATCAGCAATTGCAACATGAGCTCACCGCCATTAATCAATATTTTCTTCACGCACGCATGTATAAAAACTGGGGATTTAACAGTCTCGGAAAACATGAGTTCGAAGAATCTTGTGAAGAAATGAAACATGCCGACGCTCTGATTGAACGGATTCTGCTGCTGGAAGGTCTGCCTAATTTACAGGATCTTGGTAAATTAATGATCGGCGAAACCGCCGAAGAATGTATCGCGTGCGATCTCAAACTGGAGCTCATCTCGCGCGAAACGCTGCTCGCCGCCATAGCCGCTTGTGAATCAGTGCAAGATTATGTATCAAGGGAAATATTCGAACGTATTCTGGAAGATACCGAAGAACATATCGACTGGCTGGAAACCCAGCTCGGTGTTATGGAAAAAACCGGTATCCATAACTGGTTACAAAGCCAGATGTAGTTTTTCCATTGCTGCTGGAGTTCTCCTCCTTCTTCAGCGGCACACTCAGCCAGCCAGCCTGCTCTTTCAGGTCAGCCAGCCAGTTTTTTATTCGCTGTTGATTTGCAGGAGATAGGATTATGAAATTTCTCAAGAAACTGGCCTTAGCTACTTCCTCCGATACGATTTCTCATTATCATTCCACCGATTCCTCCTGCACATACACTTTCTTGTTCTGCTTACGCAGCTTAGCAAAACTCATGCATTCATTGAAACGAGAATACCATGGCTTTAATCAGAAAAATGCCCATTCCCGTTCAACTTCGATCGCAAATGCTCCTATCATAGACTGGGCGCCTTTGATCAAAGCAACATCGTCAAACCGCATTGGCCGATCAAACAATCATCACCCGGCTCAGCATGTTTGTCGTGACCCTCACCCATTAACAGGATGGTCTATTCTCTGCGTAGGCGGCCGCATCAAACTTTATCCGGAGTATGCCCGGTTAATTGAGAACTACGGGGGCCGTTTCAATGCATTCCATGGCGATTCCAATAACCATCTGGAACATTTGCCGAAGCTGCTGAAAAAGGCCGACATGATCATTTGTCCGGTCGACTGTGTTAACCATGATGCCTTCCTCGCTGTTAAATATTACTGCAAGTATTCCGGCAAACCTTGTGTATTGCTTGATCGTTCGGAAGTGAATACTTTCAGCACAGGAATTCGTATGTTAATTGCGATGATGGCAAAATAAATCGGCCATTGGAGGAAATCCATTAATTCAATCCCAGCTAAGCTTTCTAAAGGCCTGCCGGACAATCACCACAATTTACTTTGCTGACCGGAGCGATCCCGGTCAGTTAATTTTTTACACACACGCATAAAAAACCATAACTGAACACACTAAAGTTTATTTTTTTTAAGTCGTAAAAGCAACTTCGTTGCCGTTAATTTATTGACTAACTCCCTAATAAATAAAACTTACCTGGAATAGTGTTATGAAAATTCTTGTTCATTTCAAGTCTGGACTCAAGCAAGCATTTATCGTACCAAAATGTATGCTGGCGCTTGAGTTCCGCAACATGGCCAAAGAAATTGGCGGTAGTATCGAAAGTATTGAATTTTCATTACCTCCCCGTCGCCCATCGGGCATCCCTGCCGCTGTGCTACGGCAAGGCATATTACGGTTACCTGATAAACGATAATTTAAACAAGAAAATTTCTACATTCATTTTCTTGATATAAATAAAAAAGCCACTATATATAGTGGCTTTTTTATGTTCGCTACGGAATTAAACTTGGGTATATTTTAAAATGGAATATCATCATCCATATCATCGAATCCGCTTGGCGCTTTAGTTGAAGAAGACCGGCCAGGAGCTGGATTGTCTTCTTCATGCTCAGGCGCCGACTCGAAACTGCCGCTTCCTGACCGGTTCCCCAGCATTTTCATATCATTGGCAATAATATCCGTCGTATAACGTTCTACACCGTTCTTATCTGTCCATTTCCGTGTTTCCAGTCTGCCTTCAATATAAACTGAACGGCCTTTCTTTAGGTATTCCCCGGCAATTTCGGCAAGTTTGCGATAAAAGGTGACACGATGCCATTCGGTCTTTTCCTGTTTTTCACCATTCTTGTCTTTCCAAGTATCGGTTGTTGCCAGTGTAATATTGGTTACCGCGTCACCATTTGACATGTAACGGGTTTCCGGGTCTTTGCCCAGATTACCAATGAGTATAACCTTATTAACTGACGCCATTTATGTTCCCTCCTCAAGCAATTTAATCACTTTCTCTTCATCAAAACCCTTCATATCGACTTTCAGATAGGCCACTCTCTCATTAACCAATACCAAGGCTTCATATACACCGGGGATAGTTGCGAGCTGGCGCGATAGTTCATTGGATTTATCCTGATTCATTTCCTGCACAGGATACATTTTGGAACGCACAGCAGCGGGAGCTTTCATCGTTACAGCCAGTATCAGCCATACGATCAGCAACAATCCGCAAAACGCATATAACGCATAACTACCGTGGGTTCCGAATAAATAACCGCCCGCTGCAGCGCCTACAAAAGCACCCAGAAACTGAGTACTGCTGTAAATACCGATTGCCGTTCCTTTTGCACCCACCGGTGCAATCTTAGAAATAAGGGATGGCAAGCTGGCTTCAAGCAAATTGAATGCGGTAAAGAAAACCAATAATGCAATGGCCGTACCCCAGATCGAGTCAAAGGTGACAGCCAGCAATAGCTGTCCTGTCAACAGCAGAGCAATTGCGGCAATAAATACCAATTTTAACTTCGCTTTTTTCTCAGCATAGATAATTGCCGGAATGATTAATACAATCGATAACAGCAGAACGGGTAAATAAATCTGCCAATGATCATCCGCCTGCACTCCCGCTTGGCGCAAAGTCAGTGGCACAACCAGCCAAAGCGCCATCAATGTGGCATGTAAAGCAAAAATACCGTAATTCAAACGCAATAACTGTGTATCGCGCAATACGCTGCCAAAACTCGCTGGCGATGCTTCTGTGTCGGAATGAAACCGGCTGATTTGCGGATCGGGAACAACTTTCTTTACTACAATCATTGCCAAAAGCGCCAATACACCCGTCATCGCAAAAATTCCCGGCACCCCGATCCATTGATTCAGAACAGGAGCGGCAATCAAAGAAATGGCGAAAACAGTACCGATGGTCATGCCAATCGTCGCCATTGCTTTAGTGCGATGTTCTTCCCGTGTCAGATCCGCTGCGAGTGCCATCACCGCAGCAGAAATTGCACCGGCGCCTTGAATGATACGCCCCAGTATCACCCAGTAAATATCAGCCGCAACGGCTGCAATCAAGCTGCCAGCCGCAAACAAAATCAATCCCAGATAAATAACGGGCTTGCGTCCGATGCGATCGGACAGCCAGCCGAAAGGAATCTGCAAAATAGCCTGAGTTAAGCCATAAGCTCCCAGCGCGATACCAATCAATGTATAGTTGTCGCCGCCGGGCAAATCCTCGGCATAAAAAGCAAATACCGGCAAAATGATAAACAATCCCAGCATCCGTAAGCCATACACACCGGCCAAGCCGATGGTCGCACGCAATTCCGCCGGGGACATTTTTTCAGATGAAGATGAAGCAGACATGAATCAGGTTGTGATATCCCTAAAAAG
>CAZDYN010000035.1:0-12637 GCA_964509635.1 uncultured Nitrosomonas sp.
GCTGGCTCGCCGGTGGTTATGTAGCTCTGACAGCCAGATTGCGTCTTAAAGACAAGAAATGAGGGGAATAATGTAAGAAATAGCGCAATTCAAGCCAGAATATGGCAAATTTTAACCCAATATCCCAGAACCGCTCGCTTAGCCCCTAGTGTGCGGTGTATTAATCAGTGTTTCCTTAGTAATTTTTCGAATAAGCCGGTGTTACTAGTTTCTTCGAACGCAGCGTATCGATGCCGTCAAATGTCACTCCGGGGGTGATCTGAGATCCGAATTGTGATATTTTCCCGGGAAATTAAAATATCCGGAGGATTATCAATGAAACAAACTATGAAACAGCTTATTCTGTCTGCCTGCACGGTTACCTTGCTGAGCAGTATTCATTTTGCTTCCGCTGATACAGCCAGCGACACGGAAACGCTGTTAAACTGGGCGGAAAACACCTATCCGCAGTTTTTCCCCAATCATCAAACGACGCAGAGCATCGAGCCATGGTTATTCCGGTATTATCCGGATACGGGGGTTTATGCCGGTGTGCAAAAGTATGAGAACAATGTTTATGTGCTGGGCGGACCGTGGGGGAATAATCCAACCCTGATTGCGGCACTACCGGATCTGATTGTTCAGATTACGGATTCCGGCGGTAATGGCAGCATTCCCGCCTGCAACACTGCCAATGTGCCAGCGGGGATGTCTTTCACGCAAAATGGCAATGCCGTTAATGTGACGACCAATGGAAGCTGTATTGCACTGCCCGCCAGCAACAGTCTATGCGAAACACCGCAGCAGACTTCCGCGTCAGGAATTTCCGTATTAACGGCAACGAATGTGACTTCATCTTCGATCGGGGGGATCAGCATCTCCTTGCCCGGAATTCCCAATCCATTCGAATCTTTCGTCAGTAATTTTACCAGCGGCAAACACTGCACGATCAATGCGCCTGCCGATGCCGCGAATTTGGTTGTTCATTCCGATGTTTGCTACGACATAACAACCGCATTCGATGATTTTGTCGATGACATACCAGGGATAACCATCACGCCACCGATTACCTTGGCACTCAAGGATACGGTTACCAATCAGACGGTATCCGATTGCTTTGCCACGGATGCTCAGACTGTCTACGATGCCTTTGCCAATAGGACTTGGATCAAGGAAGGCGGCAGTTTTGTAGAAGTTGGCAACTGATCAGACGCAATGCAGTGAAGCGCGGCGCAATAGCGGTTTTCCCGCGTATTGCGCCGCGTTTGACAGGCGTTGAGAAACGTTTCCGAGGCAGCCGATACCAGGTGGAACCAGGCGAGAAAGCGCGGTTTATGCGTGATCAATGAGCACTTTTAGGCTGTTTCTTCTGTTTTTTCGTCATGAGCTGGTTTTGCTCCTGGCCGGTTTGCGAGGCGGTATATTATTCTTCATTGCAATTTTGGGCCGCGATCGCCTGTAGCGGCCGCCGTGCCAGCCAGGGCGGCAAAGCGGGCTGTGTGTTGCGCGTGGCATTCACGATTTGTTCGAAGCATCTGACCTCGCGCTGTTCCGCCAGGCGGGATGGCGCGTGCGCAGGCTTTCCAGTGTGGCAAAATCCAGTGTCATTACAGCGGATTGACTGCGGTGCAGCGTTCACCGACCCAGCGGCCATACGTTTCGGCTGCTGCGTGCACCGGCGTGCCGGCGACGGTACTGTCGAATTCGGTATTTCCCGAGAAACTTTCCGGACTGGTGAAAGTGCCTTGCGCGGTTCCGTTGCCTTGAAAATGCTGGTTTGCGCATACCAGATTCAGACGATAGCTGTTGCCGGTACGGGTTGCATCTTGCACGGTGCAGCCGGAGCGGTGTTCATAAAAATAGGCGGGAATATCCTGCTTTGCCATTTCCGGGGTAATGCAGATTTTAGATGTGGTTGCGCCATTTTCGATTTTGGGCAGCTTGAGGCCGTATCGGCTGGCGAGATTGTCGAGCTGCTGCATGTGTTCCGCAGGAATATGCGGTACCAGCGCCAGCAGATCGGAACGCGTAGTGATTTCCCATAAGCCGGGGCGGATGTGTTGATGAGCAAAACCGGATGTGGCCAGCAGGCCCGACAGGATGAAAACAAGAATTTTAGGCATGAGGTTTTCGCATGGTGTTTTTGAAATGATCGGTTCCGCAAAAGTTTACCGGGATCGCGCCGTTAATGGCCAACTCATATAATTTTCCCGTTTGACAGATTGTTAAGCAAGTTTAGCCGATTAGTAAAAAAATCTCCGGGAATTTGAGCAGTAACAGTGGATCGATAAGTTTTGATATAACCTTAATATATATAATTATAATTTTTTATTATTTATGGTTATATTGAGGATTGCTGTATATTTTCAACTTTTGGCTGGAATGTGAAACTATGGAATGGCAAGGCTGGTTTACGTTGAGTTTGTGCGCCGTGGTGCTGATGGCGCTCGTCTTTACACGGGTAGGTCCTCATTTGATTATGATCGGGGCGTTGACGATACTGAGTGCAAGCGGAATTCTGAATGCTAACGACGCGTTAAGCGGTTTTAGTAATTCGGGTTTGATTACGGTTGCCGGCATGTTTGTCGTGGCCGCGGGGATGCATGCTTCGGGCGCGATTGATTTACTGGTCAATAACCTGTTGGGCAGACCCGGGACTTCGCGTGCCGCGTTGAACCGGATGTTCTGGCCGGTTGCATTTCTGAGCAGCTTTCTCAATAACACGCCGGTAGTGGCGACAATGATCCCGGCGATTTATAGCTGGTCGAGAAAAATCGGAATTTCCCCTTCCAAACTGATGATTCCGCTGAGTTATACGGCGATCCTGGGCGGCACGGTGACCTTGATTGGCACCAGTACCAATTTGATTGTCAACGGTCAGTATCAGGCGCTCACCGGAGAACCCGGATTCTCCTTGTTTTCGATTACGGCTGTCGGCTTGCCTGTTGCCATTGCCGGTTTCTTATTCATGTGGCTTTTCTTTCCCAAATTGCTGCCTGACCGGACTCAAGGCCAGGTTTTTTCCAATGTGCGCGAGTTTACGCTGGAAGTTTCCATCGCGCCGGATGGTCCTTTGGTGGGCAAAACGATCGAGCAAGCCGGGTTAAGGCATTTGCAGCGTGTCTACCTGATTGAGATTGAGCGAAGCGGTGTTGCGCTGGCGGTAGTTGCTCCCGAAGAAGTGCTTCAGGGAGGTGACCGGCTGGTATTTGCGGGCGATACCGACGCGATTTCGGATTTATTGCGTATTAATGGCATCGTGCCGTCGACAGATGGCGATCATGGGCAAACTTTTACCGAGCGGCACCCCGAAAGACGCCTGGTTGAAGCGGTGGTGTCGCCGCATTGCACGGCCATCGGTCATGCTATTCGCGACGCGCGTTTCCGCGCCCGTTATGGCGCGGCGGTGCTGGCCGTGGCGCGGAATGGCGAGCGTATCAAAGGTAATCTGGGCAGCATCATTCTGCAAGCCGGTGATACGCTATTGCTGGAAGCAAGACCGGCTTTTGTCACCCGTCAGCGCTATAACAAGGATTTTCTGCTGATCAATGACTTGAACACCGAAACGCCGCGGCATGAACGGGCTTATATCGCATGGGCCATTCTTCTGACGGTGATTACCGCAGCCAGCTTTGAAGTCATCAGCATGCTGAATGCGGCATTGATTGGCGCCGGCCTGATGATCATCACCGGCTGCTGTTCGGCCAATCAAGCGGAAAAAAGCCTCGATCTGAGTGTCATCATCACCATTGCATCATCATTTGCCCTGGGCATGGCATTGGAGAAGACCGGTGTAGCCAAATATCTTGCGGAAAATATCGTCAGTCTGAGCGGCGGTACGCCTTGGCTGCTGCTGATTTTGACCTATATCACCATTTCACTGTTGACCGAAGTCATTACCAATAATGCGGCGGCGCTGTTGATGCTGCCGATTGTACTGGAGATCACCGAAAAAGCCGATTTAAATAATGTGCCTTTTGTGTTTGCCATCATGATGGCCGCTTCTGCCAGCTTTGCCACTCCTTTGGGTTATCAAACGAATATGATGGTTTATGGCCCCGGCGAATATCGTTTTACCGATTTCCTGAAAGTGGGAATACCGATGAATATCGTGGCCGGTGTCGTCGCCATCACGGTCTTGCTAATCGGCTGGCCGTTGACTAAATGACTGGTATTTTTCAAACTCAATCCCTCGCCCTCTGGGGCGAGGTTTTTCATTGTAATGAATCAATCCTGCTGATTTCCTTCTGGAACTCCAGCGCCTGTTCCAGTGCATCTAGCCCGAATATTTCATAAATTGGCACGCGTTCTCACTTGCCTTCTGATTAGTAAGAAAGATTTTGCTCAGTCGGGTGTATGAGTCACTACGCCACTCTTTCTCGAAACTTCCCTATTAATCAAAATACTGCGTGATCATCACGCGAATTTATGAAGTATTCGGGCTAGTACCAGATCCGTATACAACCGATTGGCTGGTTCGCCAGGCGGCAATGTTTACGGCTACCTTCGCCTTGCAGTCCGGTGCCGGCAGACAACAATCCTTTCAATGAATTACTAATGGTTTCCTTTAGTTAAAAACCAGAGTTTCCCCAATATACGTTCCGCGTTGCAATCGTTAAGATGGCACCATCTGAACATTTTTATAGGAGCTTAGCATGAACACACTGAAACTAACTGCAATTGTCTCATTGGTGGTGTTTGGTTTTGTTGCGACATCAGCATTTGCCGAAGTACCGGCAGCTCCAGGCAGTATTAATCCGAACGATCACGCTGCATTGGCAAATTACTATGAAGGTTTGGCAAAAGAGGTTTCCGGAAAATTGGAAACCAATCTGCAAAAACTGAACGATTATGAGGATCATCCCTATTACTATGGCAGGCAAGGGCAAGATCTTAAATCACATCTGCAAGCCAATATTCGTGAGTATAGAAAGGAATTAACCGAAGATTTGCAAGAGGCGGATTTGCATCGAAAAATAGCAGCAGGGGAACAGAATCAGCAATTTAATAAAGCACAAGCTGATATCGGTGCAGCAGTAGTACGATAACTCCGGTTTCCCGAAATGCGCTATTGATTCCGGTTTTGTAGTAACTCAGGTTTGAGCGGACAGTTATCCTATTTGACGAAAGTAACTGTCAGCTCAAATCTGAGCTGCTGCAAATTACCCTCCCGGGCTTTGGCAATCGATCATGGATCCGGTTGTATTTAATCCGGCGTTTCTTCAGTAATAGCCCAGTCCATTTTTTTCTTGCCCTCTCTTTTTGCCGGTAGCGCCGGAGTATTCATTCCCGGAATCAAAGTGATCCAGTTGTGCGGTTCATATTCCCTAGATTTTTCGTTGCATAGCCTCGCTATGCGCTTCAAAACCGGGAAAATCCGCTCTCGTTCTCCCGCTTGGTTTGCTATGATCGCTTAAATCCGGCGGATTGTGGGGGTGACTAGCTTTCATTTGCCCATCTTCATGGAATCAATACGCATCCAGGCCGTTGGGAAATTTGCCTGCACCTTCCAACTTACATTCACTCTTGTTTATCGGAGCTGCGTCGTCGTGTTGAGGCAATGCGGGTGACCGGCATCGGGCTGGGGGAGATAAATCTTTTGACTCTGATGTTGCGGATAAAGCGCCTATGCGAATATTAATGGGCGGGCAGGGATGGCTGCTGCGTATTCCGATGATAGGTAATGCGGTGTCAATCGAGACTGAAGCAGGACATGGGGCTCACAGTATGCGCCTGAAAGATCCAGCGCGCTCTGATTGGGCCGTGCATCAAAGATGATTTGTTTCTTGTGGAACCGGAACGAGATCTTGCTTGCCGCCAGTTAACTTTTCCCGTTTTGCTGCACCAAGGATTGACTGATTTTGTTAAGTACGGTCAGTCGTGCGGCTACGTGATAGTTGATACTGCCTTCAGGATATTCGCCGCCGGCACCGGCTTCCCCTGCCGGCAGGCCGGTCAGCAGGGTAATGGCCTGATCGATGTCTGCCACGGCGTAGATATGAAATTGTCCCGCGGCTGCGGCATCAACCACACTCCGGCGCAGCATCAGGTGCTGGACATTGGCAGCGGGAATCAATACACCTTGTGTACCGGTTAATCCCCGTGCTGCACAGATATCAAAAAATCCCTCGATTTTTTCGTTCACGGCACCGATGGCCTGCACTTGTCCGAATTGGTTGATGGAACCCGTTACGGCCAGCGACTGGTTGGCTGGTACATTCGCCAGATTGGATAGCAGTGCGCATAATTCGGCAAGTGATGCGCTATCGCCATCGATCCTGCCGTAAGATTGTTCAAACGCGAGGCTGGCAGACAGTGCGAGCGGCTGGTTTTTGGCATAACGTGCCGCAAGGAAGGATGAAAGGATGAATACGCCTTTCGAGTGGATTGCTCCGGAGAGCTTGACTTCACGTTCAATATTGATCAAATCCCCCTTGCCATATCGGGTCGTGGCGGTAATCCGGGTTGGCTGGGCAAAGGCAAAACCGCCGAGCTCGATTACCGAAAGGCCGTTGATCTGTCCTGTTATTGCGCCGTGCGTGTCGATCATCAGGATATTGCGCTGGATCGCTTCATATAACCGGTCTCTGACACGGTCCTGGCGGTGAATCTGCGCGTCGATTGCTTGCTGAACATCGCTTGCCAGTACGGCATCATGATGGGCCTCGCGTGCCCAATAATCGGCCTCTCGTAACAAATCAGCGATGCTGCGCATATGCATGGAAAGTTTTTCCGAGTCGCCTGACTGGCGTGCGCTATGCTCGATTACCCGGGCAACCGCATGACGGTCATAAGGCAATAATCCCTCCTTACGAGTCAATGTGGCAATCAGTTGCGCATAGAGGAAATGGCTTTCTGCGGTGCGTTCGATGGTTTCTTCGAAATCGGCTGCAACCTTAAACAATTCGTTGAACTCCGGATCGTATTTCTGCAACAGGTAATAAAATAACCGGTCACCAAACAACACGACTTTAACATCGAGGGGAATCGGCTCTGGTTCGAGCGACACGGTGCTGATGAGGCTGTAGGCCTGCCCCAGTGATTCGATATAAATCCTGCGGGCTTGTAATGCGCGCTTCAGCCCTTCCCAGGCGAGCGGCTGCATCAGCACTTTGCGCACGTCCAGCAATAGGTAGCCGCCATTCGCCCGGTGCAATGCGCCCGGCTTGATCAGCGTGAAATTAGTCACCAGTGCGCCAAACTGGGATACATATTCGACCCGGCCCACCAAGTTGCTGTATGTCGGATTATCTTCACTGATGATTGGCGCACCCGGTTTATTGTGATTGGAAGTCAATACATTGACCTGGTAGTTATTGAATGTCTGGTGCGTGACAATCGTCATGCCGGAAATGTTGATCGATTCATCGGGTTTGCGGAAATCATCGACATGCATGACCATGTCATGTTGCACGGCATCAAAAAAATCGAGCACATGCGGTAAATCAGCATAAATCGCACGTAATTCGTCGATCATGTGTTCAACGATGGACAGCATGGTGTCGCGGTTAAGCTGCTTGATGCGCTCATTACGCTCGCGGCGGCGTTGCGGCAAGTGACTGAGAATTTTTTCCAGGCGGGTTTGCAACCCGGTAATGTTCGCTTCGATGCGGTCCTTTTCCGCTTGGGGTAGCTTATCGTACTCTTCCGGAGGGATAACTTCATGGTTCCGGCTTGGTGCCAGTGCAAATCCTTCCGGCGTGCGCAGCAGGATGATTTCTTTTTGCTCGGCTTCTTCTCCTAATGCCGTGATCTCACGTTCCTGCCGCTCGTTATGCTCTTGCTGTATTGCGCTGACCCGGTTTCGATACTCTTCGCTTTCAAACTGTGCTGGGATGGCGCTACGCAAATAATCAACCACGCGCTCCATGTGCAGCCGCAATTCCTCTCCTCTACCGGCGGGAAGTTTGAGCAGTTTCGGTTTGTGCGGTTGAGCAAAGTTATTGAGATAGCACCAATCCGGAGATTCCGGTTCCTTGCTGGCCTTGGTTTCGAGAAACTGCTGCACCAAGCTGTGTTTTCCCATGCCAGGCGAGCCAAGTACAAAAAGATTGTAGCCTTCCTGGCGGATGCCTGAGCCAAAACGCACGGCATCCAGTGCGCGTGTCTGACCGATGATCTCCGTTAGATCTGCTATTTCGGCGGTTGTCTGAAATGTGAACTGATCGAGATCGCAGGAACGATATAACTGCTGCGGTTCCAAGGGAGGGATAGTCGCCATTTTTTTCCTGGGGTGGTCAAATAAAAATTATTGCTCCCGGAGTCTGCCGTATTTAAGTAATCATAGCGAGACTATGCAACCAGAAATGAGGAGATATGAACCGTTATCCATTGGCGCTGTAGATTGACTTTAAGTCCGGCAGACTCCGGATTGTTAATAGGAATCTCAATAGACAGCTGTCAAATTATTAATAAAATAGCTTTGCATGTAGTCAGTGAACGTTTGTAGTCAATACTCATTATGGGTTCTTTATAGCAAGTGAGCCTTCCCCTTGACGAAGATTATATGTCTGACTACTATAAAGAAGAAGGCAGTGCCTGTTATTGCTGTTTTCTTTGTATTTCTTTAACCATTTTTAAGGGCTTATTATGTTACAGCTAAAAAAGACGTTATTAGGTGGAATCGTACCGGTATTGTTATCCATTGCACTGGCAAGCCCAGCAATTGCATCCGACGCACACCATGGATTCCATAAAGATCAGAATTTTGGCCATTTTACTAAAGAAAATGTGTTGCTTACTCCAAAGGGTTACCGTGAGTGGATTTTTGTCGGCGCGCCAGTTACACCTAAGGACATGAATGATGGGAACCCTGCATTTCCTGAATTCCATAATGTATACATTGACCCGGCCAGCTGGAATCACTGGAAAAAAACGGGTGAATTCCGTGATGGAACAGTTATTGTTAAAGAATTGGTTAGCGTAGGTACAAAAGAATCAGCAAGCGGACAAGGATATTTCCAAGGTGATTTCAACGGGATCGCCGCAATGGTGAAAGATTCCAAACGCTATGCGGATAAACCGGGTAATTGGGCGTTCTTTGGTTTCGAATCTTATGAAGCCAAACAAGGCATCATGCAGGCGGATGAAGCCTGCGCGGCATGTCACAAAGCAAATGCCGCGCACGATATGGTTTTCATACAACACTATCCGGTATTGCGTGCAGCTAAACCAGGCAAGTAATGGTTAATTAATATTTGCTGATCAGCATTATGCAATCGGGCAATTTGGTGTGCTGTTTCTGCGCACGCTAAATTGCCTTTTTCACATCAAAGAATTTACCGGCGATTAGCGCATTTTTTGTTTTTCCCTTCTTTACTAAGAGCTGCTTTCAATCTGAGTTTTCTTGGAAATTATTTTTCCATTCACGTAATACTGTAAAAACGCTTAATGGATCCGGAAGTGACTTCCCTGAATGATGCCGGGCGCGGGTTATGATTTCCTGTTGTGTGCAGCGGAGAAAAGGATTGATCGCCTTCTCAAGGCTGAGTGTCGTGGGGAGTGTCGGGTTATTCTGGTTGCGTAACTCTTGCGCAGTTACTGAAAACTCAAGGAGTTTTGTATTGTCCGGGTCGACAGCTTTTGCAAATTGAATGTTACTTTGTGTGTATTCATGAGTGCAGAAAATGGATGTATCATCAGGCAGTTGAGAAAGTTTTTGTAATGACTGGTACATCTGTTGTGCGGTCCCTTCGAATATCCGCCCGCAACCGCAGGCAAACAGCGTATCACCGCAAAATACCATATCAAATGGATTTGACCCATAATAGGCGATATGACCTCGGGTATGTCCGGGTATATCTAATACCGTGAAGTGAAGTGAAAGTTCTTGTAGATTTACTTGATCATTTTCCCGCAGTGGATGGGTGACTGTTGCGATGGACTCATTGAGAGGTCCGTATACGGGTACATCAAACAATTGGAGCAATTCGGCGTTGCCGCCAGTGTGATCGTTATGATGGTGGGTTATAAGAATTGCGCCTAGTTGCAATTTTTTCGACCGGAGATAGTCAATAACGGGAAGTGCCATGCCTGGATCAATAACGGCGGCATGGTTCCGGTCGTGGATGACCCATATATAATTATCTTTAAAAGCAGGTACAGGATGAATGTTCAGCATAAAGCTTCCAGGTGTTAAATTGATAAAATCATGTGCTTGGACATTCGAAACACAGAAAGCCATCGAGCCTCATAATTTAAAATGACCGCGCAAAATAGACAACAGTGGTTTGAATCCTCTCTGGGTCAATATCTGATTGAACATGAGTATCGTTATTTTGACCAGGTTGTCGCAAATATCTTTGGCTATAATGCCGTGCAGATCGGTTGGCCGCAATTTGATTTTCTTCGCTTGAACAGAATGCCTTTGCATTTTTCAGCGGGACTCGAGAGCCAGAATTCCTTGCGCGCAGCAGCGAGTTTTCTTCCAATTCAGAGTAACAGTATGGACTTGGTAATTCTGCCGCATACTCTCGAATTTAATGCCAATCCGCACCAGATTTTACGGGAAGTGCATCGGATTCTGATACCGGAAGGTCATATCGTTATATCCGGTTTTAATCCCTTGAGTTTATGGGGAGTTTGTCATCATTTGAAATCCACTCGGCGTGAATTCCCCTGGAACGGTGATTTTATAGCATTATCGCGACTTAAGGATTGGTTGAAATTATTGGATTTTGAAATGGCCGGTGGCCGGTTAAGTTGCTATGTGCCGCCATTTAAACAAGAAAGGTGGCGCCGTAAGCTTGACTTTATGGAAGCCGCAGGTGACCGCTGGTGGCCAATTTCAGGAGGAGTGTATTTCTTGCACGCGATCAAACATATGCATGGTATGCGGATTATCAAACCTGAATGGAAGAATTGTCTGGATGCGAAGGAGAAAATGGTACCAGCGGCACAAAAAATGATCGAAATGAGTGTTGAAGAGCGATCGCCTAACCAAGTTAACCAGATTGATGATTTGAACAAACCATGATTGCAGGGGAATCCAAAGTTGTTGAAATATATACGGATGGCGCATGTAAAGGAAATCCCGGGGTGGGCGGCTGGGGGGCCTTGCTAAGGTATGACGAACATGAGCGTGAAATTTTCGGCGGAGAGAGATTAACTACCAATAATCGCATGGAACTGCTTGCTGCCATACGTGCTTTGGAATCTTTAAAACGGCCCTGCAAAGTACATATATATACAGACTCACAATACGTCCAGAAAGGCATCAGTGAATGGCTTGATTCATGGAAAGCACGTAACTGGCGCACCGCCGATAAAAAACCTGTTAAAAACGAAGATCTTTGGAGATTGCTGGATCATTTGAAGCAGCAGCATGATATTGAGTGGTGCTGGGTGCGTGGTCATTCGGGGCATACGGATAATGAACGCGCCGATCAGTTAGCTAACCGCGGTGTTGAAATGATTATTTCTAACGGAATGCAAAATAGCTAGAGGTTTTGTATGCGTCAAATTGTGCTGGATACCGAAACAACCGGCTTGGAACATAAGCTTGGGCATCGCATCGTTGAAATTGCGGCGGTCGAGTTATGTAACCGGCAATTTACCGGTAATCACTTCCACTATTATCTGAATCCGGAGCGGGAAAGTGATGAGGGAGCTTTGCAAGTGCATGGCCTAACGGCTGAATTTCTTCGCGATAAACCGAAGTTTTATGAAATATCCACGGAATTTCTTAATTTTATAAATAATGCGGAACTTATTATCCATAATGCACCATTTGATGTTGGGTTCATTAATCACGAATTGGGTCTAATCAATCTAAAAACATTGAATAATTACTGTTCTTCGATAACGGATACGCTGAAGTTAGCGAAGGAGTTTCATCCCGGTAAACGAAATAACCTTGATGCCCTGTGTGAACGTTACAGTATCGATAATTCAAAGCGCACGCTGCATGGCGCATTATTGGATGCCGAGCTATTAGCGGAAGTTTATCTTGCCATGACGCGCGGGCAAGAAAGCTTACTGATTGAACTGGAATATGCTGCACCAATTCAACATACATTGAGCAATCTGGATAGTCTCAACTTGATCGTCATTGAGGCGACGGCTGAAGAATATGCGCAGCATTTAGCGATATTAGAAAATATCGCGCGTGAAAGTAATCATAAGTGCCTATGGAAAGAACTTGATGAAAAGATTTATTAGAATCTCCGTATTCCGGTTCTCTCCGCTATGAAAAATCGAACCGTTTAATAGCCGATTCTATAATCAGGAAATATGAAGTTGAGGTTAAAGAGTGTGGCGAAATGAGTGGTGGTACGCTAGTGTAGTGTCTCTTAAATGCCTTTACTTAATGAGATCAATATATTTCTTGTAACACATGTATTAAGTGTCTATTTATATTGAATATATAGCAACAAAAAATAGTGATACATAATGTGATTTAATGTATCGGTATTTGCGATACACTACACTAGAGTTTCGCTGGCGGAGCTTTGCAAAACTCTGGCGTGATTCTTTATTGTTTTTTATGAGTTTCAGCAGTCAATTAAAGTTATGAAGCCAGTTAAAAGCCAAGG
Source organism: uncultured Nitrosomonas sp. (assembly GCA_964509635.1). Lineage (GTDB taxonomy): Bacteria > Pseudomonadota > Gammaproteobacteria > Burkholderiales > Nitrosomonadaceae > Nitrosomonas. Next base: position 12,513 of record CAZDYN010000035.1, read on the forward strand.
CTGGCAAGTAAATCATCTGACTCATGTACAAGTCCATTTCCCCGAATAAGATTAATAATCGTAATGGCAGGTCGTGAAGTCTGCAGTATCAGATATTTTTCGTCTTCATATGCCGTGACGTATTT
>CAZDYN010000036.1:0-12601 GCA_964509635.1 uncultured Nitrosomonas sp.
CGGACAGCGCGATGAGAAGCATAGGGGTCACGATCAGCAGCCCCAACGTTGATCAAGCCAGCGTGGAAGCAATTTTCGCTTCTTTAGCCCTGATCGAGCGCGCCGTTCCGATGAGCCCGTACACGATGGCTGACAGTGCCGCCAATGCGCTGACTGCAAGTCCCAGCAAAGCCGGTTGAAAATCAATGACGGTAAAGCGATGACCCAGCACAGCCAATGCCGAGATGAATGCGGCAAGCAGTGCCAGTTTGAAGCTCCAGCGGGTGAAATCAAATGTTTTGTTCATGGTTGCTATCATTTTGTTATCAGGAATTGTAATCAGTAATTTAACCCGAATGGGAGGTAAATTACTATGTGAGATAATTCCTGCTTTTGTCCGGAAAATAATTTAAATTGTCCGGTTGTGAATCATCACCTGTCATTTCTTGTTCATTTAAACATAAGCACCGGCGTTGCATGAAGAAATTTCTCATATCACTGATAACATTCATTGCAATGTCCATCGAAATTTTACCGGCAAGCGCGGGAACGATCGATGTTTCCAGAGCATATCCGGAAATGATCGGTCAGTATTTCCGCATTTACCGCAGCGATGATGTTCATATCAGTATGGACGATGCGCTCAATGCGCTCCGGAACGGGTATTTCACGCAATCCGGCAATTCCGTCATTAATTTTGGTATCGGCTCAAAGCCGGTGTGGCTTGCGCTTCAGGTCAGCAATTCCGGGGAGTCCGCCGTGCAGCGTAACCTGCTGTTTGAGACTTCCTGGCTGGATAAAGTGGATGCTTATTTTCTGCAAGGGGACCGGCTAGCCGGCAGCCATCATACCGGTGACAGCTTATTGTTCTCCCAGCGTCCGGTTAATCACCGGTTTTTTGTGCTGGGGCATGCGTTCGGAACCGGGGAAACCACCGTTCTGGTCCGCATCGCGTCAACCGATGCACTGGTTTTGCCCATTTTTTTCATGAGCACGGAAGAGCTGGCTGATAGAAACACGCTGCAAGCATATAGCTATGGTTTCATGTATGGCGTTATCCTGGCGCTGGTGGCATACAATTTGATGCTCTATATTGGATTGCGAGCCAGCCTTTATCTTTCTTATTCCATTTATCTGCTGCTCTTCTTGGCACTGAATGCGGCTTATACAGGCTTCGGATATCAATGGTTGTGGCCTGAGTCGCCGCACTGGCAACAGTGGGCCAATCCGGTACTGATGATGGCCTGTACGGTGGGCGGATTTGCATTTGCACTACGTTTCCTGGATATCAAGACGGCCAGGCCCCGCATATATCGCGCGGTTATCGGAAGCTGTTTCGGGTTCAGTGCATGGGCGCTGTTAGCGCTGTCGGCTGGCAGCCTTGTGGCTGCGTTGTTAATAGCAATTATTTTTATCTTTTTGTTCTATGTGCTGACGGTCGTATTGGGCGTCATGTCGCTGCAAGCCGGCAATAAATTCGCCAAGTATTTCCTGCTGGCCTCGATTTTCACGATATGCGGCGGCGTGATCACTGCCAATGCTGTTTGGGGCTACATTCCATACAACGAATTCACGTACCGGGCTACGGATATCGGCATGATGATCGATGCCGTTCTGCTCGCGCTGGCACTCGCCGAACGTTTTAATATCAATCAGAGCGAGAAGCTGCTTGCCGAAAAAATGGCCAATACCGATCCGCTGACCGGCTTGAACAACCGGCGTTCGTTTTATAAGTTTGTTCAGCCGATCTGGGCCATGGGGTTACGCAGCAAGAGCGATACCGCCGTCATTATGCTGGATATCGACCATTTTAAATTGCTCAATGACAACTACGGTCATGCGTTGGGGGATCGTGTTCTGGTGCAACTGGCTGAGACATTGCAGAAAGAAGCGCGCGGCGGAGATATTCTGGCGCGCTGGGGCGGCGAGGAATTTCTTATTTTTCTGCCGAAAACGCGGATGGTGGATGCCGTCGCCATCGCGGAGCGGATGCGCAACAAAATTTGCGCTCTTCAGCTTGTAACCGACCGCGCAGAGAAGCTCTCATTTACCGTCAGCCTCGGTGTTGCAAGCACGCATGATGGCGATATATCACTCGATGAATTGATCGGCGAGGCTGACCGGCAGCTTTACCGCGCCAAGAAGCAGGGACGTAATTGCGTGTGCCCGGGGCTATCCGCCTGAATGCGCGGAGCTGCGGGTATAAAAAACATTCAGGGAAAAAGGAAGCAATGGGATAGTGCGTTCTCCGGCGCCGGTATTGAATAGGCCGGTTATTGTTAATGGTGAAAGCGCTGATGTAAACCTGAGCATGCCAGTTCATTTGCAAAATCATCCTCATCTCCGGAGTCGTGATTGATCGCTTCCAATTCGTCAATCAGCCCGACGATGCGGCTATCCGGAATCATGCCATCGGCTAATACGCTGTCATCATCCAGGTCTAAAGGATCAATATTGTCCTGATTATCAAAAGAACGGGAAAGATCTTGCAATTTCATGATAAACCTCCTTGCGGCATCGGTTTTTAACACGCTCTCAGTAGAACATATTGCCGTGAAGTGCAAATGAATAATTAGAAATGCTTTTCCATAACAATTCTGAAGCCTGGAAATCTTCCGGGTGATCCTGAAAGTTGCGTATGTGCGTCAAGATATCCATAAGGTTCGCACATGATTCCGGTTTAGAGCCAGCCACTGCAGTGCAATGATTGCGCTGGCTGAATTGATTTTGCCGGATTTTAGTGACGCCAACGCGGCATCCAATGTGATGGCATGCACTTTGATGTCTTCGTCTTCACCGGTTGCGCCATGTATACCGCCGGCATGCGTTGTATCGGCCCGGCCGCAAAATAAGACGATGCGTTCCGTAGTGCCGCCGGGGCTGACCAGAAAGTCATACAGCGGGATCAAATCGCTAATGATGCAATCCGCTTCTTCGATGCTTTCACGTTTCACAACGTCTTGCGCCGTTTCGCCGGCTTCGATCATGCCAGCCACAATTTCCATCAGCCACGGTCCGCCCGCTGCGGTCAATGCGCCTGTGCGGAATTGTTCAATCAGGATGACTTCGTCGCGGATGGGATCATACGGCAGCACGGCTGCCGCGTGACCGCGCTCGAATATTTCGCGCGTCAGTGGATGGCTCCAGCCGCCGCTGAAAAGCCGGTGACGAAGCCGGTATTTCTCTATTCGAAAAAAACCTTCGTAGCAAATTGCTTTGTCGATAATTTCTACATTTTCATCCGTCATCATTTTCTCCTGTCAGCCTGATTGTCACGCTGCATCCGCCAGGTAACAAATGCGCCGTTGGAAATTTGAGGGACTAACGCAGCCCCAACGAATCGAGTGTTATATCCTCATCACCGTCATCGTCAAAATCATCGTTGTCTGTTCCGAATTCGTCAATAATTTTTGTTATCCTGCCGGCCGGGATTGGGTCATCCTCCGGCGCATCATCCGCTTCATACCTATCGTCCGCAACCTGGACACTATCCTCATCATCAAATGAAAGCTTCTTATTCATGGTTATTCACCTCCCTGCATCATTCTTGAAGATGTGCTATTGATATCAGATGATGCTGGGAAAATGATTCAAAATCACGCGGGGTTTTTCCCGCTAATTCTGATATTTGCTGTTGAATGCGTGGCCGAAGTGCAAGTAATGCCTGGCTCCAGTATGTGTTTGCGGATGGACGTGAAGCATTGCCTGGTAAACCGGTAAAGCGCTGGTTGGCGCTGCATGAGTGCGGTTGCCTGAATTGATCTGTATTCCCAATCATGCAATTGGGAATGCCATAATTTGATAGAATCAAATTCCATTTCAGCATAGGTAGAACAGCATGGACGAAGAAACAAAAGCGCTTTTACGCAATATCTCCCATCATCTCAAATGGGTCATCATTTTGCTATTGGGCATACTGGCACTGCTGATTGCCGAGGTCGCGGGAGGTTTTTAGCAGGCTGTTTGGAAACATTTTCGAGGCAGCCGATACAAGGAAAACAGGCGGGAAAGCTCAGTTTATCATGATAAATGAGAATTTTGAGCCTGTTTTAACCGCCGTAGCGGCAACGCGGATAGTTATCCGCCAGCCGGATTTGTCCGGTTTGTTATGATGCTCGGATCAGGAACGATCAGGTTATTGCCAGCCGGTAACCTCATAACCCTTTTCTTGTAAACAGCGCGTTACGAAATTCACGTAGGCTTGATTGGGTTGCGCGGGTCTTGCCGAGTACAGGATGCCTCGCAAGAATCCGGCTACGGCGCCGCTGGCTGCTCCAATTAAGGAACCATGCCCGGCTGAGCCGTATATTGCGCCCCCGGCGGCACCGCTTGCGGCACCCAGGCCGGCACCCATGACTGTGCTCGCGGCGACGTTGCCGGCCGCCGTTGAGCCGCCTTCCTCGGCACCGGCCGATTCGGCCAGGCGTTCACAGGCTTCGATATCCTGTTCCGCGATTTCTTTTCCCTGGGATAAAAAATATGTATTGGGATAAAGGACGGGTTTCATGCTGGCGCAGCCCGACAGTATCAATAGAACCAGCCCCGTAATCCATATCATCATTAATTTCATAAGGCATCCTTTCACTCATAACTGTTTCCGATCGGATCAGTATAGCTGGAATATTTCCAGGATATACCGGGAAAAAGAAAAATTATCACAGGCGCAATCAATCGGCAAAGAACCTGTCAGTGGGGGAAAGAAAAAACTGCTATAGTTTATTCGTGCATAATCGAACATAACGTTAAATGTTGCAAATTTCATGGAGCGTTCAATTAGGATCGTATCTCATTAATCCTTTGGAAGGAGAAAGGACATGCCCGTATTCATTCTGTTTTTGTTGCTTATTTTAATTGCGGCATTACCAGTTCACGCTGTGGAACCTGCGGATGCAATGCGGCTTGATGAAGTTGCCGAGCGTGGGGTACACGTGATGCCTTTTAATCTGGAGAAGACGACGCACATTTTTTCAAAAACGGACAAGGGCGGCATTCAGCAGGTTATTGCCAAAGATAAAACCGATGCAGGGCAGGTTCGTTTGATACGGGAACATTTGTCAGAAATTGCGGCTGAATTCAGTCAGGGCGATTTCTCCAAACCGGCGCAGATTCATGGGGATGAAATGCCTGGTTTGGCCGAATTAAAAGCCGCCAAACCCGGTCAAATCCAGATTGAATACCGGGAGCTTCCCGCCGGTGCGCAGATCAGTTACACAACTGAAGCACCCAAACTTATCCGCGCAATTCACCGGTGGTTTGATGCGCAACTGAGCGATCATGCGCGTCATGCTGTTCCGGGACATCCACATCAGCATGAACATCATCCTAACAGCCGCAGTCAATAGGCCTCAGAATGCTTGTTTGTCACGCATAAAGGCCGCTTTCTTGTCTGTGTTGTTGTTTCTTTTTCCTTCAAGTCGTTCTTTAAAGGATCTGTTAATGCGTGCAGCGGTAAAGCTATCGCTTTTATGGAAACGCAGGCACCCTGGGTTCCGTGCTTTCCACTTCCACCTCGGGCAGGTGTTGTTTGACGCGTTCTTCTATTTCGTTGACACGGTCATACGGCACATCAACCAATACTAAAAAATGACCGGCTTCGATTGCATCTTCGAACTCTTTGGTTCTCCGGTTACCGATGCTCATGCCAACCATGCCGCTTGCCCATGCCCCGACACTCGCGCCCGCCAGCGTGGTTACCAGCAGGATGCCGCCTGCAATGACCGTTGATGCCGGAGGAAGGATGATTGCAACCAAGCCGGCGAGCATACCGGCTGTTCCACCGACCGCTAGCCCTTGTTCGACGGCCGGGATGAAATCGCTCTTTTGTAACAGATTAGCCTCAGGCAGTTCTTCGAGCGGCGTGCCACGTTTTGCGATGACATGAACATGGCGTTCCTCGACTTTTGCCATTAGTAAATCGTCGACGATGCGCTTGGTGACATCGATATCAGGAACAAGAAAATAGATTCGTCGCATGATAATCTCCTTATAGTATGTGATTGACACAACTTCAAATAAAACATGACAGCAATCTTTCTCATCCAATACCGATGACGGACCGGGAAGTTGCTCAAGGCATGGTGCGGAGGTGTTAATTTTCCGCATTATCCCGGTCAGTCCGGATGTAGAAGTTTATTCCTTACCTTTACTGGTTAATGAACCCAGGAATGCTTTGACATCATCAACAAACCCGGGACCGACTTCCCGGCCAAGCTGATGTTCCGCCATTTCCCGGATGGCCTCGTCCAGTGTCGCAACCGAACCATCGTGGAAGTAGGGGCCTGTTTTGGTGATATTTCTCAGGCTGGGCACCTTGAATACTTTTTTGTCGGTTTCAATTCCGGTTATTTCATATCTTCCCATGTCAGCCGTGTCATAAGGCTTGACCATGCCGATCTTTTTATAGGAATTTCCGCCAATCGCCACGCCGTTGTGACAGGTTGCGCACCCCATGTGCATGAATTTTTGAAGGACTCTTTTCTCGGCATCATTCAGTGCTTTGTCGTCACCCTTGAGAAAATCGTCAAACCGGGAAGGGGTTAATAGCGTGCGTTCGAAAGCGCCGATCGCTTTGCCGATATTCTTGTATTGAATGGGATCTTTTTCATCCTTGAAAGCTTCAGCAAAGAGTGTTTTGTATTCGTCTATTTTTTTCAACTTGCCGACTACTGCGGCTTCGCTTGGCATGCCCATTTCGATGGGATTCAGAATGGGGCCGAGCGCCTGCTCTTCAACATCCTTGGCACGGCCATCCCAGAATTGCGCGATATGCAACGCGGCATTCATCGTGGTTGGCGAGTTTCTGCCGCCGCGTTTTCCTTCGTGACCCGGCGAGGTCGGCTGGCTATCCACGCCGAAATTGTCCAGTTGATGGCAGGAGTTGCAGGAAATCGTGTCATTGACCGAAAGCCGCGGATCCAGATACAGCTTCTTGCCGAGCGTGATCAATGCGGCATGCTTTTTCTCGTCGATGATGGATGCCGGCAAGGGTTCAAAAAACTGCTTCAGGCTGGTTGAGTCCAGTTTGTGATGGCCGCCGTGCATGCCGCCCATGCCACCATGATGATCGCCATCGTGCATGTCACCGTGGTGATCGCCTTTTTGCGTTTTGTCCTGATGGTTATGGTCACTTTGCGCATAGCTATAGGAACTTAATATCAGTGCCAGGAATAAGAATATTTTCATACAACCTCCCCACATTAAATTAATAAACGAAATCTATCATTTTGATCAACAATACTGAATAAGCAAAATGCTTATTTCTGAAGAAATGAAACATGGGAACAAGCTTGTTTGGTTTCCATGTCATGGGTTTCAGAATGACGGTTGACTGTTTCATTCTATACCTAAATGGAATAACCGCCGAAGGTGTTAACCCGAATATTTCATAAATCAGCACGTGTCCTCACTGGCCTTTTGCGTAAAGAAAAGATTTTGCTCAGCCGGGTGTATGAGTCACTACACCATTCTTTCTCAAAACTTTCCAATTAATCAAAATGCTGCGTGATCACCACGCGAATTTATGAAATATTCGGGTTAATCATTTCGCGAAGAATTACTTCGCAATGGTAATGGGCAGCCCAAGGGATTTTGCATCCGTAACTGTCAACTGGAACAGGATATAAAGCAATTGAAAGGCATTCAGATTCCAGTGTGAATTTACTCCTGCTTACTTTATGACTGATGCTGGAGAAAAGTTTCAAACTGATCAACCGGCAGCGGTTTGCTGAAAAAATAACCTTGCCCGAAGTCGCAGCCCATGTCCATCAATAGATCTTTCTGCGAATCCGTTTCGACACCTTCGGCGATTACTTTCATGCCCAGGCGGTGAGCCATGGTAATAACCGCTTCGCATAAAATCCTGTCGTTGGATTCGCTGTCCAGATTGGAAATAAACGAGCGGTCGATTTTCAGATAATCAATATCGAATTTCTTGAGATAGGACAGCGATGAGTAACCCGTGCCAAAATCATCGATGGCTACTTGAACACCCGCGTCGCGGTAGCTTAATAATTGCTTGGCCACCAATTCATGCGCATCCAGCAGCAGGTTCTCGGTAATTTCAACAATGATGCTGTGACCGTTGAGTCCGCGCCGCTCCAGAAAATTCACCCAATCGCTCATTTTGCTCATAAATTGTTTGGGTGATTTGTTGATGCTGATTTGGAAATCGCTGTTGAAATTTTCCTGCCACCGGCTAACTTGACCGACGGCCTGCTTGAATACCCAATCGCCGATATCGGTAATCAGGTTGGTTTCTTCCGCAACAGTGATAAATTCTACCGGGTGAATCGTTCCTTGCTCCGGGTGCCGCCAGCGTATCAATGCCTCGGCTTTATACACATGGCCGGTCGCTAGTTCTATAATTGGTTGATATAGCAAGTATAGTTGCTCATTCTTCAATGCGCTGCGCAGTTCATATGCGATTTTCGAACGGATTTCCGTCGCCGCTTGCATATTCGACGTAAAACAACTCCAGCAATTACGGCCATTATTCTTGGCGGCATACATCGCTTGGTCGGCGTTTTTCATCAATGTATCCGCGCCGTCCGCATCACCAGGGAAGAATGTGACGCCAATGCTTGCGGAAACATAGGCCAGCTTGGCATTCAAATGAAACGGCTTGGCCAGTTCCAGCAGAATCATTTGAATGATCATTTCGGCACAGCGCTGATCATTGATGCCATTCAGGATAATGGTAAATTCATCGCCACCCAAACGGGCGACGGTATCCGTTTCCCGGACACAACTGCTCAACCGCTTTGCCGCTTCCGCCAGCAGGGCATCGCCAACACTATGTCCTAATGAATCATTCACCTCTTTGAAGCGGTCGAGATCAATAAACAACACCGCCAGTCGTGTATTGGCACGGGAAGCATTTTTAATGTCATGGCTTAACCGGTCATAAAACATATTGCGGTTCGGTAAACCAGTCAAAGAGTCGTAATTTGCCTGCCGCCAGATAATCTCATCGGATTTTTTCTTATCGGTGATATCGGAAAAGTTAATCAGGTAATAGCTGACTGCACCATCCTTGCCATGCACCGGAGTGATATTAAACCATGACGGATACTCCCTGCCGTGTTTGTCGCGGTTCCATACTTCACCTTGCCAATGGTTATACTGCTTGACTGAGTGCCATATTTTCTGGAAAAAATTTGTTCCGTGCCGGACCGATGCCATCATGGATACGGGTTTGCCGATTACTTCCTCTTCCGCGTAACCGGTTATTTTGTGCAGTGCTTTATTGATTGAAATGATGATCTTATCCGCATCAGCAATCATGATCGCTTCGGTGCCGTGCTCAAAAACCTTGCTGGAAAGATAGAGCTGTTCATTCACTTTTTGCTGTTCCAGCGCGATACCGATAATGAATGATCCGATTTCCAATAATTTGCGGTGAAAGGTACTGGGCAAACGATGTTCAAAACTGGAAAGCGCAAACGATCCAATGCACTCGCCGCCTTTACTGCGCACCGGTATTGACCAGCAAGAGAGAATATTAAAATCAATAGCCAGTTTCCGGATACTTTGCCAGCGCGGATCGTCTAACGTGCTTTCCACAAAAACCGGTTCCTGACGAAATACGGCATTGCCGCAGGATCCGGCTCCGGGGCCCGGACGCAAACCATTCAGTTGCGCAATACACGCTTCCGGAACACTGGGCGCGGCAAATACATTCATGCATTGCTTTTCCTTGTCCAGCAACATGACCGATGCGACGGCATTGTCCAGTAACTGTTCCATCAGCAGGCAAACTTTCTCGCAAATCTCTTTATAGTCGTTACCCAATACGACCAATTGAAGAATTTCCTGCTGGAACTGGAGGATACTGCCTTGCTCGATATTGGTCAGGTTAAAATAATTGGCTGGTGTGGAAGCCTGATGAAATGAATCCATATTCATAGGAATATTCTTATTCATTACATGTTGTCATAAGCTAATCGGGTTATGGAAAGTTAAAGAAGATCCGGAAGTCGACTTAAATTAAGCCGGCAAACGAGTAAGAATTATATGACAAAATTAATGATATGCTTACTAAACCATTTGTCTTTTATGGTAATACTTAAAGTACAGTAATACAGTGTATGTAAATGCATACACTGTATTACCCTTCTTAAGGTAGCGCATTCAATATAAAAAACAACACTTGAGCGTCGTGACAAAAAAGCGAGTTACAATTCCGGGATGTTGTAGTAATAGAATTCAACTGTAATTTCATAGACTGCTGTTAATGAGTTGACTTCCCTTCCCTATTCTCGGTATCGGGATCGTTCAATCCTATCCCACCAGGCTTACCGTGCAGCAATTCTCACCGCCAATCCATAACGCGGCTTAAACGTAATCTCCGCCACCGGTTCCACCGGATGGCCGGGAACAGGGATAATGCGAAAGCGTTGCAGCACCTGTGCGAGCACCAGTTGGATTTCGAGCATGGCCATGTTGGCGCCGATGCAAGTGCGCGGGCCGGCGGAGAAGGGCAAGTAGCAGTACGAGTGGCGCGAGGCTTCGCGTTGCGGGGCGAAGCGGCCGGGGTCGAATTTTTCCGCATCGGGCCAATAATCCGGGTGGCGGTGCAGACTGTAAACCGGTATGACGAGGTAGCTTCCGGCGGGAATGCGGTAGCCGCCGAGTTCCATGGCTGCGGTATTTTGCCGTGCCAGCGCCCAGATCGGCGGGTACAGACGCAGCGATTCTTGCATCACTTGTTTCAGAAAGGGCAGCCGCGCCAGGTCGCTGCTGGTGGCCGGGGCGCCGGATAGCGCGCGGTTCAGTTCCGCCACCAATTGCATCTCGATCTGCGGGTGCTGTGACAGTAAATACAATGTCCAGGCGATTGCCGTGCCGGTGGTTTCATGACCGGCCAGCAGCAAGGTAACGATTTCGTCGCGTAACTGAATTTCACTCATACCCTTGCCCGTTTTCGTATCCCGCGCCGCCAGCAGCCGGTCCAGCATGTCGTTATCGCCTACCCCTTGCGCGCGCCGGTGTGCAATCAGTTCATGCACAACCTGATCCAGTTGCTTTCTCATGCGCAGAAAATGGCGGTTACTCGGCACCGGCAGCCACGGAAGCAGGGTCAGCATGGCGCGCAGTGTTTGCGGATTGGTGTTGATGACTTTGAGTATTTCAACAATCTGCGCGGAGTACTGATCGATGTCCGTGCCAAATAACGCGCGGCTGACAACCTGGAACGCCAGGTGGCCCATTTCCCGGTCGAGCCGGATTGCCGCATCCGCGGGGTGCTGTTCCCAGCGTTGCAGCATTTGCGCCGTCATTGCATTGATAATACTGTCAAAGCCATTCACCGTGCGGTTGGTGAACATTGGTTGCATCAGTTGGCGCTGTTGCCGCCACAGTTCGCCTTCGCTTGTCACCAGTCCTCTCCCCAAGGATTGGGCGAGTACGCGATAGTCGATGGTATCTTTGATGAATCCGGGATAATCCTGCGTCAGGATTTGCCGCACATGATCCGGATTGTTGACGGTATAGAGCGTGAACAGGCCGCGCCAGCGCACCACGTCGCCATATTCCTGTGCCAGCTTCTCAAAATACTGCGGCGGTCCGCGCCAGTAATCCCGTATTCCGGACCACGTCGGTGGTCCCGGCGGCAGCGGTGATGCCGCGGTGTTATTATTTTTTTGCATCATCCTGTTTTTTTGTATTGAATAAAGTTTGCAGGATAATAGCGTTTTTTAGTGTAAATCTGTACGGCTTGCGCGTTTTTCGTTCGTTGAGGAATAACCGGCTGTGCAACGCAATGTCACGTTAGGGAGCACCTGAATAACTGTCATTTCGAGCATAGCGAGAAATCTATAATGCTGATTCGCAAGGATTCCTTACTGTGTTCGGAATGACAAAAATGAGTTATTCAGAGTTTTCTTAGAGGGAGTAGTCAATGTCTTTTTCAGAGTGTAGCGTCCAATCCGGAGCAATCGATACTTTTCTTGACAGTAATTTCGAGGCACTAAAAAAAGAGTATTCATCCATTCAGCACATCAATGCCGCGAATAAGGATTTCCTTTACCGTCAGGGTGACCAATGCATCCACGTTTTCTGGATAAAAAGCGGTATCGTGAAACTGTCCCATCTGACGCCGCAAGGCAATGAAATTACCATTGCACTGCTTAAGACAGGCGATGTTACCGGTTGTGTGCGGGAGGACGGCGCTGGCCCGGCGATGGAGGAATCGGCGCAGGCATTGGGGGCGGTGAGTTTCTACCGTTTGGCCCATCGCGATTTCAAGGCATTGCTGTCGCAACATGCGGCGCTGGCATGGCATGTTTTTGCAGAGACATACGCCCGCAAGCAAAAAATCGAATGCAAGCTGCGGGCTATTTTGACGCAACCGGTCGAAATGCGCCTTGCCGGAATCTTATTGGAACTGGCCGGGGTGTTCGGTATCCGCTGCACGCACGGGTATGCGCTGGAAATTCACCTGACGCAGCAGGAGGTGGCGGATTTGATCGGCGCCAGCCGTCCGGTGCTGAGCACCATTCTGAATGATTTCAGGAGTCGCGGCATGCTTGAGTACACGCGCGAACAGATCTGTATCAATGATGCCGCATTGCTTGATTTCTGCCAGCCCAAAAATCGAGCAAGGGCGGTTTCCAGCATGTTTTCA
>CAZDYN010000037.1:0-12521 GCA_964509635.1 uncultured Nitrosomonas sp.
TATCCGGAATTTCCACAATGGGATAAAAAATCGTTGCATAAGTTTCATCCGTAGATTGCCGCGCCGGGTTATTGCATGGTGCATGGCGGCACCCCGCGTACGGGGTGCTACAACGCCCAGCCGCCGCCCAGCGCTTTGTAGAGCTGCACGATCGACACCAGATGCAGGCGGTGCGTCGCCATCAATGCAAATTCGGCGTCGAACAGGTTGCGCTTGGCCAGCAGCACGTCGACATAGCTGGTGATGCCGCCCTGATAGCGCAGATCAGCCACCTTTAAGGCGGAGCGCAGCGCTTCCACCTGCATTTGTTGCGCCTTGCGCTGATCATCGGCGGTGCGCACGGCTATCAGGGCATCTTCGACTTCCTTGAACGCCACCAGAATGGTCTGCTCGTATTGTGCCAAAGCCTGCCGCGCCTGCGCTTCCGCCGCGCGCTGCTCGAAGCCCAGGCTTTGCGCGTTCAGCAAGGGAACCGCCAGGCCGAGTCCGCCCGCGCCGAATTCACTGCCGGAAAGCAACAGGTTGGACAGCGCCGGGCTCGCCACGCCGAGAAAACCGGTGATCGACAACTTGGGAAACCGCGCCGCTTGCGCCACGCCGATTCTCGCGGTGGCTGCCGCCAGCAGTTGTTCGGAATGCAGAATATCGGGACGCCGTTGCAGCAATTCGGAAGGCAGGCCCGCGGGTACTTCCGGCGGCATCAGTTGCTCGGTCAATAAGTGCCCACGCGCGATGGGCGCCGGATTTCTTCCCAGCAGCACGCTGAGTTCGTTTTCCTTTTGCCGCATCTGCCGCTCCAGTTCGGCGACCCGTGCCATGGTATTGGCGCGCTCGGCCTCGAATTGGTCCAGATCGAGACGGGAAATCACGCCGCCTTGCAACTGCGCCTGCGAAATGGCCACCGATTCTTCCCACGAAGCCAGCGCGCGCTGCGCGATATCGCGCTGCATATCCAATTGCAGCAGATCAAAGTAGGACTGCGCCACCGCGCTGACCAGCATCAGAATGATGGCATGGCGGTTTTCCTCGCGCGCCAGCAGCTCGGCGCGCGCCGCTTCGTTGGAGCGGCGGATTCTGCCCCAGATATCCAGCTCCCAGTTCAGGGTAGACTGCCCGTAATAATTGAACGGCGTAGGAAATCCCGGAAAACGGAATCCGCCCATCCTGCCAAAAGCCGGCGCATTGGCATCGGCGCCTATGTTAGGAATAAACCCCATGCGCGCGGCGTTTAACCGCGCCTGATGCTCCTCGACACTGGCGACGGCCTGCTTCAGATCCTTGTTTTCCCGTAATGCCAGATGAATCAGTTGCCGCAGTGTTTCATCCTGCAACAGCTCCCACCAGCGCAGATTGGCAACCGATTCCCCTTCCAGCGGCGTCATGCGGAATTTTTCCGCGACATCGACTTGCGGCCGTATATAGTCCGGCCCCATCGCGCACGCGGTAAGGAGCAGGACGGGGAAGATGGATAATAAGCGGAACCGGCGTTGGGTACGTTTCATTTGGAGATTGAGGATCACGGACTATAGACAGCATTTTCCCTTGTTTGCCGGTATTGTGCAAGACCGGCTGAATTGGTTTGTTATTGCGAATAAGTGGACGGGGCGCGAATTGAGGATATTGCGGATGAATTAGGCATTTTTTTGTTCTATAACCTTAAGGAAGTTCTGAACAAGTGTCATTTCGAGCCAGAGCGAGAAATCTATTGCAATTGATTATTCAAAGATTCCTCACTGCGTTCGGAATGACAAATGCGAGTTATTCAGAGTTTCCTTGAACATCGGCGCAGGCGCTTACGAAATTGGTCTGCATAGCAAGGGAGAATGGCGGATCATTTATGTGGCAAAAATAGCCAATACCGTTTATATCCTGCATGCGTTCCGGAAAAAGACGCAGAAAACCAGACGTGAAGACATAGAACTTGCGATCCGCCGCTATCGGCAAATAGGAGATTAAATCATGAACAAAGAACCGGTAACCGATTCTAGCGGCAATGTATTCGCCGATCTGGGTTTCTCCGCCGAAGAATCCTTGCTGCTTGCCATGCGAGCGGAATTGATGGCGCGCTTGCGGGATACGATCAAACAACGCGGCTGGACGCAGCAAGAAGCTGCCGAAAATTGGGTATCGGGCAATCCCGCGTATCCGGCTTGATGCGCGGCAAATGGGAAAAATTCAGCCTGGATATGCTGATCACGTTGACAACGCGCACTAGGCAGCATGTGGCGTTGGTTGTCGGGTGAAAGCGATTGACCAGCGCACCAGTTGAATTTTCTGCAATAAGCCCGGTTCGAGCCGCCTTGCTGATGCTTTTATAGAAGGTGTTATATTGAAAATATTGTTGATGTATTTTTAGTAAGATAATGCAAATAGCATGCTGTTTTTATTTTATAATTTTATATTTGACGCATTATATTCAGTCATTTCGGACGTATAATTCCAGTTAGCATTATGAAAAATGGCAACGTAGAAACTTGCGAAGAATTCTCGGATATTCTTCATGATTTTGAAGCGATACCAGAGTCTAAGGTAAATACGACTATTTTCAATGTGGCGGGATATACGCACTATGAAAATGTGTGCAGCAACATTCTCGCGTTTTATCTCAATCCGAATAATGAACATGGATTAGGGAATCTGGTGTTTGCATCATTGATGCACTTAGCAAGCGGGGATGAAATACTAGAACAGAATGTACAAGTTAATCGCGAACTATCAACCATAAACGGGGGGCGATTAGACATAGTTGTGGAAACCGATAGGCAAATGATTGGTATAGAAAACAAAATATTCCATCATTTAAACAATGACCTTGCGGACTACAGTAGATCAATCGATGAATGGGCCAAGTCTAACCAGTTAAGTACGGTAAAAATAATTCTTAGCATAAAAGCCGAACCAGAGTCCTGCGGATTCATTAACGTTACATATGAACGACTATTATCGCTGATACGAAGCCGACTGGGGAATTATGCAAGCGTAGCTTCCCAGAAGTGGTTGTTGTACTTAATTGATTTTTTGACTTCGATTGAAAATCTGATAGGCGGAAAAATGGAGATAACTGAGGCTGATCAATTTTTTATTAAAAATGAATCTCGTGTCAATGCATTGTTAGATGCAAGAAATAAATTTTTATCCAAGCTAAACAAAATGGTTTGTGAATTGATGGCGGTAATAGAGAAGCCTCCAACATGCGAAAGGCAATGGATCTATGCAAAGTTATGTCTCGTGCACGATTTTTTGTTCCATGGAAACTCGATTGCATTTGATCTATATCTATCTCCCAAGGGCTGGGAGTTGCAGGTTTTTGGGAGAAATACAGCATCAGAAAAATATTTATCAGAACTATTCGAGCTTTCACCATTGAGAGAAGTAAAAATTTTGTTCAAGGATTCTCGGCGAGTGTTAACGACTTACGATTTAACAACAGATTATTCGGCTATAAAAGAAGACCTTCTTAAGCATTTCAAAATAATCTCGGAGGTTGCAGATAAGCGCAATGCTAACAATGCCATCAACTCGGATGCACAATAGCTGCGCCGGTTATGGCAAACATTATGCGTCAATCAATCGTATGTTTAACCTTCTGGGCTGAATTCTGAGAATAAGATGTTTCACCTATTAGTTGCATTTCAGGGATGGCCAGACTTTGGCGGTTCATTATCAAATGATCGCATCTATATCCGGCCGAACGAGGAACCTGGTCAATCGTTTTACACGAATGGAAGGCTGGATATTTCTCAGATCAGCAGGTTTCCGGTACTCTTGGTAACAGAACCTGGGGGTAATGGTCCGCAGTATGCAAAGGTCGCGTACATAACCAAGATTACTGAAGGGCAAAAAGACACGGCCATTCAATACGCTATAGATACCAGTATTCCACCCATCTCTAACCATAATTTGGAGGGCTTCACTACGCAGCTAGGTCTTGGGAGATTTGGTCTTTCACATACGTGTTGGAGGCTTTGTGATGTCGATCTCTATCGGCTGATATTGCTCATCCACTTAAAATCAACGATCATTCCAAAAGTATTTTCTGTTGAGGCAATGCAATCTCCTGAAAATGATCTGGTTTCGGTAATGATGCCCTTCAAGGCCGAATTTAATCCTGTCTATTCTGCAATTCAGAGTTCAGTAGCATTAGTCGGGCTCAGCTGTGTCAGAGCGGATGATATTTGGGAGCATCACACGATCATTCAAGACATCGTTACCCTTATTGCTAGGGCGCGCATTGTAATTTGTGATTGTTCAGAAAAGAACCCAAATGTTTTTTACGAGGCTGGTATTGCTCACACGCTTGGCAAAGAAGTCATATTAATTGCCCAAACAGAAGACGATGTTCCTTTTGATCTTCGGCATCTAAGGTATATACGTTATCTTCCGAATCGCGAGGGTTTGAATGAATTGTCTCAAGCGATAGTGACGAGGCTAAAGTCGGTTGTTAATTAAGCATAGTTACGCATAACAAATAGCTCCAAGGCGATCAAAATATGCGACTCCTTGGGGATAAATTCGACATAGAAATTGATATTCCGGTCGCTTCAGGTTTGACGCAAGGTCGGTAGCACTGTGTCCTGGTTGTGGTTTTTTGACTAGTAGCCCCAAAAAATTTACCATTCGAACTCGATCCACTATTATTCAGCGCTCTGTCCATGTCTCTCGATATTTCTTCTTTAACGAATGCAATTACCCGGCTGGCGGAAGGCTGGGTGCGCTATCAATCCGATATTAGTGACACGCAGATCCGTGATGGCTTGATTCAGCGTTTCGAATTTACTTATGAGCTTGCGCATAAAATGCTCAAGCGCTACCTGGAAGCATCGGCAGCCAATCCGGCGGAGTTTGACCAGGCCGATTTCCATTATTTGATCCGTTCTGCCAATGAGCAGGGTTTGTTGTTGGGAGATTGGGTGCAATGGCGGCGGTATCGCGATATGCGGGCAAAAACCAGCCATACTTACGATGAAGCCATCGCGCGCGAGGTGGTTGATGCGATTCCAGGTTTTCTGAAAGAAGCGCAATATCTGCATCAGCAATTAGTGCAGCGCTTGTCGAAATGAGTGACCGGCCACCGATTGCCGTATCCGAAGCCGATTGGCTGATCATACGGAACATTTTGTGTGCGCATGTTCCGGATTGTGCTGTGTGGGCTTTCGGTTCCCGCGCTACCGGCCGTGCCAAGCCATACTCCGATCTGGATTTGGCGATCAGCGGTAAAAAACCGCTTGGAATAGATCTGGCTGCACAATTGGCGGAAGCTTTCGCGGAATCGGATCTGCCCTACAAAGTGGATATCGTCGATTGGACAACGGCGAGCGAGGCTTTTAAAAAAGTGATTGAACGGGATAGAGTGGTTATGCAGCCAGGTATTGCTCTGATGCAAGAAGGATGAGTTCTTGAAAGTGTAATGACTAATGATCTTCTGAGCCGGGAAATTGCGCTTATTGCTCGAATCCGTTAATTCTTTGTAATTTCCGCTTGCTTTCATTCTGACCCGCCACCTATAATCGCATTCAAATTTTCCAACCTTTTCGCTAATCATGCAAAAAGGTTTCACGTGAAACATCTCTGGGGCGTCACTAAAAATTCAAAGTTCTAAACAACACGAGGCACGAGCAAAAAATGGTTGCGCAGCATATGTATGATATGTAAGGAAACATTTTTTGCAAGCAACAAAGTGCTGTGACGAAATTTGGATTTTTAGAGACGCCCTCTAATAAAAACCCTCTTGCATCACCAGGAAATTATTTAGTAACGCTAATTACATCGCAGGCTTTGGCACCATGAGCAATCACGCAGAATTTGACATTATCGTTGTTGGCGGCGGACATGCCGGGACGGAGGCGGCGCTGGCGGCTGCGCGCATGGGTTGCAAGACGCTGTTGCTGACGCACAATATCGAGACGATTGGCCAGATGTCGTGCAATCCGTCGATCGGCGGTATCGGCAAGAGCCATCTGGTCAAGGAAATCGACGCGCTGGGCGGTGCGATGGGCGTGGCGGCGGATGAAGCCGGGATTCAGTTTCGTGTGCTGAATTCGAGCAAGGGTCCGGCGGTCAGGGCGACGCGGGCCCAGGCCGATCGTGTGTTGTACCGTCAGGCGATCCGCAGCCGGATCGAGAACCAGCCGAATCTGCGGGTGATGCAGCAGGCGGTGGATGATCTGATTGTTGAGCAGGATCGGGTGGTCGGCGTTGTTACGCAGCTACAGATCAGAATTCATGCGCGCGCGGTAATCTTGACCGTCGGCACCTTTCTGGCCGGTCTGGCGCATATCGGCAAAACCCATTTCAAGGCGGGCCGCGCGGGTGATCCGCCGTCGCTGACATTGGCGCAACGGTTGCGCGAGATGGAATTTCCCGCAGGAAGGCTGAAAACCGGCACGCCGCCGCGCATCGACGGGCGCAGCATGGATTATGCCAAGTTGCTGGAGCAGCCGGGCGATCAGCCGGCGCCGTCATTTTCGCTGATCGATACCGGTATCCGGCATCCGCGCCAGATATCGTGCTGGATTACCCATACCAATGGCGTTACGCATGACATCATCCGTGACGGTCTGGTGGATTCGCCGCTGTATAGCGGCAAAATTGAAGGTGTCGGGCCGCGCTACTGCCCGTCGATCGAAGACAAGGTGGTGCGTTTTTCCGCGCGCGAATCGCATCAGATTTTTCTCGAACCGGAGGGGCTGGGTACCCACGAAATTTATCCCAACGGCATATCGACCAGCCTGTCATATGAAGTGCAGGTCAAACTGATTCATTCGATATCCGGTCTGGAAAATGCGCATATCACGCGGCCGGGTTATGCGATCGAGTATGATTATTTCGATCCGCGCAACCTGAAGCGTTCGCTCGAGACCAAAACCATCGAAAACCTGTTTTTTGCCGGACAAATCAACGGCACGACCGGGTACGAAGAAGCCGCGGCGCAGGGTTTGCTGGCCGGGGTCAATGCCGCGCTGAAAATTCAGGGACAGGATACGTGGCTGCCGCAGCGCAATGAGGCGTATATTGGCGTGCTGGTCGATGATTTGGTGACTGCCGGCGTGACCGAGCCGTACCGCATGTTTACCAGCCGCGCGGAATACCGCCTGCAATTGCGCGAAGACAACGCCGATTTGCGCCTGACGGAAACCGGCAGAAAACTCGGATTGATCGATGATCACCGCTGGGCGGCGTTCAGCGCGAAGCAGGAAGCGATCGTGAAGGAGCAGCAGCGGCTCAATGCCGTGCGCCTGCTGCCGGGCACATTGCCGGAAGAAGAAGCCCTGCGCGTTCTGGGTAAAACGATCGAGCGCGAATATACCCTGACTGAACTGTTGAAACGCCCCGATGTGACGTATGCGGCGCTGATGACATTGCCCGGCGCGGGCGAGGCGGTAACGGATGCGCAGGTGGCCGAGCAGGTGGAGATTCAGGCCAAGTATCACGGTTATATCCAGCGCCAGCAGGAAGAAGTATCGCGCCAGGCGCAATACGAAAATACCCTGCTGCCGCAGGAAATCGATTACTGCCAGGTGAAGGGTTTGTCCAATGAAGTGCAGCAGAAGCTGAATCAGCACAAGCCGGAGACCATCGGTCAGGCATCGCGCATTTCCGGCGTGACACCGGCGGCTGTCTCGTTATTGCTGGTGCATTTAAAGCGCGGATTTGAAGCGGCCGGCACGAAGCAGAGCGCATGAGCCTGCTGCAGCGCATTACGCAGAACCTGCAAGCGCTGGACTATGATTTTGCCCAGCAGGAAACGCTGCCCGGACAGATCGAGCGTTATTTATTGCTGATCGTGAAATGGAACAAGATTCATAATTTGACCGCGGTCCGCAACCCGCAGGATATGCTGATTCAGCATGTCATGGACAGCCTGGCGGTGCTGCCGCATATCAACGGTCCGCGGATCATTGATGTCGGCACGGGCGCGGGCCTGCCGGGCATACCGCTGGCGCTGGCAAGACCGGATTGGCAGGTGACGCTGGTGGAAAGCAATCAGAAGAAAGCCGTTTTCCTGCAGCAGGTCAGGATCGAGCTGGCGCTGCGGAATGTAACCGTCGCGGCAAAGCGCATTGAGGATATGGGTGCGGATACAAAGACGGATACGATCATTACCCGGGCATTTTCCGGATTGGGTGAGTTTATTGCGTTAACCCGGCAATGGGCTACGGAAGAAAATGCCCATTGCCGCTGGGCCGCGATGAAAGCCGATTGTTCTGAGAATGAATTGAAACAAATCCATGAACCCTTTGGTATTGAAAAAATTGTTGCGCTCGCCGTGCCCGGACTGGATGCTGCCAGACAATTGATCCTCATAAAAAAGAACCGCTTTGATGCAGTCCAATGAATGCAGGAGCGCATGCTGTGACTAAAATTCTAGCCATTACCAATCAAAAAGGCGGTGTTGGAAAAACCACTACCAGCGTGAATCTGGCCGCAAGCCTGGCGGCGTCCGGAAAGCGTGTGCTGCTGGTCGATCTTGATCCGCAGGCCAACGCCACGATGGGTAGCGGCATCAACAAGCAAACGATTAAAGCCACGATTTATCAGGTGCTGCTGGGCGATGCAACTGTACAGGCCACGCGCGTTACCGGCACGCAGGGCAAGTACGACGTGATCCCCGCCAATCGCGATCTGGCGGGTGCCGAGATTGAAATGGTCGGCCTGCCGCAGCGCGAAGCGCGTTTGAAAACCGCGCTCGAAGCGGTTGAGCAGGAATACGATTACATTCTGATGGATTGCCCGCCGGCACTGAACCTGCTGACACTGAACGGCTTATGCGCGGCTCATGCGGTGATGATTCCGATGCAGTGTGAATATTACGCACTGGAAGGCTTAAGCGATCTGGTCAATACCATCAAGCGCGTGCGCAGCAGTTTCAATCCCGTGCTGCGTATTGAAGGGTTGCTGCGCACCATGTTCGATCCGCGCAATATCCTCTCGCAGCAGGTTTCGGATCAGTTGCAGAAGCATTTTGGCGATAAGGTTTACCGCACGGTCATCCCGCGTAATGTGCGGCTGGCCGAGGCGCCCGGTTTTGGTTTGCCGGTTTTATACCATGACAGCCAGTCAAAAGGCGCGCAAGCGTATCTGGAGCTTGCCAGGGAAATTCTGGAAGCCTGACACAGTCAATGAGGAATTCGTAACATGACAAAACAAAAAGGACTGGGGCGCGGGCTGGATGCCTTATTGTCGGGCAGTGGAAACGCCGCGCTTGCGGATGATTCGTTGCAGAGCATCGAGACATCGAAATTGCAGCCCGGCAAATACCAGCCCCGGACCAATATGGATCAGGTGGCTTTGGCGGAACTGGCCGAGTCGATCAAGGCGCAAGGCGTCATGCAACCGGTGCTGGTGCGTCCTATTGATGGCAACCGCTTTGAAATCATTGCGGGCGAACGCAGGTGGCGCGCCGCCCAGCTCGCCGGGTTGACCGAAGTGCCGGCGCTGATCCGCAAGGTCGCGGATGAATCCGCGCTGGCAATGTCGCTGATCGAGAATATTCAGCGGGAGAATCTGAATCCGCTTGAAGAAGCCATGGGTATCCAGCGCCTGATCAACGAATTCGGCATGACGCACCAGACAGCCGGAGAAGCGCTGGGCAATTCGCGCAGCACGATTTCCAATCTGCTGCGCCTGCTGAATTTGTCCTCGCCGGTACAGGAATTGATGATGCAGGGCAAGATCGATATGGGGCACGGACGCGCCCTGCTGTCGCTGTCACCCGTGCAGCAGATCAGAATCGCCAACGTGATCGTGCAAAAACAGCTATCGGTGCGGGAAACGGAAAAACTCGTCAACCAGATCGAACATCCGGCGCCTAAAAAAATGAAGAAACCCGATCGCGATCTGCTGCGCTTGCAGGAGGATGTTTCCGAGCGGCTCGGCGCGCAGGTGGCGATCAAGCCGAAGAAAAACGGCCAGGGTAATATCGTGATTCACTATACCAGTCTGGATCAGTTGGATGATATTCTCAGTAAACTATAAAATAGCCCATTAAATTGGATAAGGAAAATTATGGACGCAAGATTGCTCGATATTCTGGTCTGCCCTTTGTGCAAAGGGCCGCTGATCTACAAAAAAGAAGACAAGGAATTGATCTGCAAGCCCGATCGGCTGGCATTTGCGATCAAGGACGGCATACCGGTCATGCTGGCCGATGAGGCGCGTAGAATACCGGATGAAGTTGAAATCAAATAGAAATCAAAAATACCATGAATTCGAGTATCCAACTTGAACCGCGCGTAGCGGCCGTTCTGGGCGCGCTGGTTGCGGATTCCGCTTCACTCGGTTTGCATTGGCTGTACGATCCCGGACGCATTGCGCAAATCGAGCAAACCCGGGGGTTGGTCTTTTTGCATCCCGATGAGCATGATTACGCCGGTGTCAGCGGCTATTTCGCGCATGGTCAAAAAGCCGCCGGTGATTCATCCGGGTATGGCGAGCTGTGCCTGCTGATGCTGCGGCATTTCGCGCAGCATGGCGAATTTGACCGTGTGGCATACCAGACCGAGTACCGCAGCCATTTCGGCCCGGGCGGCGCCTACGTTGGTTATGTCGATTCGCCGACGCGGCAGACCTTGCAGACCCTGCTGCCGCTCAAACCGGAAGAGTTTCCGCAAAACTCCGGCGCGGATGATGATCAGTTTGCCGCGCTGGCAGCGCTGCCAGCCGTGGTTGCATTGCATGCCGGAACGCAGGAAGCGCTGAAGGCCAGAATCGAGCAGGTTGTGCGCCTGACCAATAACAATGACAGTGCGGTTGCCGCGGCGCACTACGCGGCTTGTGTTTTGTTTGATGTGCTGCATGGAAAACCGGTTGCTCAGGCGCTCTCCGGCACATTGCCGCACGCCGGCGGGAAACTGGCGCCGCTGCTGGAGGAAGCCTTGCACATGCCCGGGCCGGACAGCGCCGCCGCAGCCAAACGCTTCGGCACCGCCTGTCACGTTCTGGAAGGCATGCCGGTGATCGCGCATATCGCGCAGCATGCGTCCGGTTACCGCGCGGCGGTTGAAGAGAACATCCGCATCGGCGGCGACAGTTGCGGGCGCGCCATCATGCTTGGCGCCATCATGGCGGCTTGCACCGCGCAATCCGGCGGGCAAAATTCATCGATTCCGTTGCAATGGATGGCCCGTTACCGCAAGCTGCCGGCCGCCGCGGATGCATGCAGCCGTGCAGTCTGTAGATAAATTGCCGCAGAATGGATATAATTTGCTGAATAATTAGTCTTTACAACAAGAAGCAAAAAACATTCTATCCATTCATCTCTTCACCATTACCTGCGTTGCTAGATCACAAACCAAAGAATGCCTTGAATCCATGCCTGTCACAAAGCGCAGGCCGGGCGAAATGACGCTGAAAACCCGCAATGCATCCGGCATGATTGTCTATGGGTCCTATTGATTACACTATAAATTTATTAATTCTGGAGGAAAAATGAGTCACACGCTTTATGAAACCACTGTTCAGCGGGTACAACGCTGCGAATTGGCCGTTCCAGGCTCCAACCCGGGGATGTTTGAGAAGGCATTGAACAGCGGCGTAGACTTTGTTTTCCTCGATCTGGAAGATGCCGTTGCGCCCGACGATAAGGTTCAGGCGCGCAAGAATGTCATTCAGGCGCTCAACGATCTGGACTGGAAGGGCCATGGCATTACCGTTTCGGTGCGCATCAACGGGCTGGATACGCAATATATGGTGCGCGATGTGGTCGATCTGGTGGAACAGGCCGGGCACAAGATCGATACGCTGCTGGTGCCGAAAGCCGGCGTGTATGCGGATATTTACATGGTCGAGGCGATGGTTACCCAGCTGGAAAAGCAGCAGGGCCTGAAAAACCGCATCGGTCTGGAAGCATTGATCGAAACGGCGCTGGGCATGGCCAATGTCGAGGATATCGCGCGCAATGGCGCATCCGGGCGGCTGGAAGCGCTGCATTTCGGCGTGGCCGATTATGCCGCGAGTAACCGCGCCAGAACCACCAACATCGGCGGACTGAACCCGGATTATCCCGGCGATCAGTGGCATTTTGCCATCAGCCGCATGATCGTGGCTTGCCGCGCGTACGGCTTGCGTCCGATCGACGGCCCGTTCGGCGACATCAAGGATCCCGAGGGCTATGTGCTGGCGGCCAAGCGTGCAGCCGCGCTGGGATGCGAAGGCAAATGGGCGATCCACCCGACCCAGATCGAATTGGCCAATGATGTATTTACGCCGCCTGAAAGAGAAATCGAAAAAGCCAAGCGCATCCTGGCCGCGCTCAAGGAAGCCGCCGCGCAGGGTAAAGGCGCCGCCGCGCTGGATGGCCGTCTGATCGACGCGGCTTCGGAAAGAATGGCCAACAATGTGGTGAAAATCGCTGAAGCGATCGCGGCCAAAAACGGTTAATGAATAAAGGCCGCGCTCAGCGGCCTTTATCTTTATAGCTCGTCCAATGAAGAAATAATGAAATTATCGAATTGAATTTAATGCAATTGTTGAGGAAATTGAATTGAATATTCACGAATATCAAGCAAAAGAAATCCTGGCTG